>NZ_JBWLKM010000002.1:0-221297 GCF_059026085.1 Streptomyces sp. a15
GACACCACGAGAGCGGAACAGCCAGGCGGAATAAGCCCGGCTGTTCACAGCGTCCTCGCTGTGTTTTCTTCAAAGGAACCTCGCCACCGGAAGAATCCGATGGACGGGGTATCAACATATCTGGCGTTGACTTTTGGCACGCTGTTGAGTTCTCAAGGAACGGACGCTTCCTTTGTACACACCCTCTCGGGCTTTCCTCCGGGCGCTTCCCTTCGCTGTCCCAAACTCTATCAGTGTTTTTCCGACCCTCTGACCACCGTCCTGCAGGCATGCAGAAGATGACCCCGAGATAGGATCTGACAAGTTGGGTGCTGCCGGGCAAGGACGCCAGGTGCGTCGCTCAGCCCCGAGCAGGAGTACGACTGTACACGGGCCCGCGGAGTCGGTGCAAATCGATTGGAGATGTGGTCTAGACCTCTAATCGTGAGCTTCGTGCGGAACCGGTACTTCATATGACATACCCTGCTGATCAGTGCGCCGTCCGGAACAGACAGTGACGGTGTCCATATAGATCTCCATCCCCGGGAGGCTTCCCATGACCACCGTGATGTCCCCTCTTGCCGGACGTGCCATCGGACTGGCAGCAGTGCCCGATCCGGTCTTCTCCGGGGCCATGGTCGGCCCGGGCACGGCCATCGACCCCGTGCGTGAACCTTCCGAGGCTGTCGCGCCCGTGGATGGAGTCATCGTCTCGCTGCACCCGCACGCCTTCGTCGTCGTCGACGAGACGGGGCACGGCGTACTCACCCACCTCGGCATCGACACGGTGCAGCTCAACGGTCAGGGGTTCGAGCTGCTCGTGAACAAGGGCGACACCGTCACCCGTGGGCAGAGCGTGGTGCGCTGGGACCCGGCGGCTGTCGAGGCCGCCGGTAAGTCTCCGATCTGCCCGGTCGTGGCGCTTGAGGCCACGGCCGAGGCACTCGCCGAGCTCCGTGAGGACGGCGACGTGAAGTCGGGCGACACTCTCTTCGTCTGGAAGTGACGTCGGCGCCGTCGTACGACGGCAAGTAGGGACAACCACCGCGGCGGCGGGACCCGCCGCACTATCGGAGACGGTGAGATGGAGACAACGCTGCGAGGCGTCGGTGTGAGCCACGGTGTGGCGATCGGCGAGGTTCGGCACATGGGAACGGCGGTTCTCGAACCGCCTGCCAAGCAGATCCCGGCGGAGGACGCGGAGCGCGAACAGGGTCGCGCCCGCAAGGCCGTGGAGGCTGTGGCGGCCGACCTTATGGCGCGCGGCAATCTGGCAGGGGGCGAAGCCCAGGCGGTGCTCGAGGCGCAGGCCATGATGGCCCTGGACCCCGAGCTGATGTCGGACGTGGAGCGACGCATCGCCGTCGGGAGTACGGCGGAGCGTGCCGTGTACGACGCCTTCGCCGCGTACCGCGCCCTGCTCGCCGGGGCCGGTGAGTACCTGGCCGGTCGGGTGGCCGACCTCGATGACGTGCGGAATCGTATCGTCGCTCGCTTGCTCGGGGTACCGATGCCGGGTGTCCCGGACAGCGACGAGCCGTATGTCCTCATTGCTCGGGACCTTGCGCCGGCCGACACCGCTCTTCTGGACCCGACGCTGGTCCTCGGTTTCGTCACCGAGGAGGGCGGGCCGACCAGCCACAGCGCGATTCTGGCTCGTGCTCTCGGGGTGCCGGCCGTGGTGGCGCTGCCCGGTGCGGGCGAGCTGGCCGAGGGCACGGTGATCGCCGTGGACGGGAGCACCGGCGAGATCTTCGTGAACCCCACTGAGGCGAGGAAGACACGGCTTACGGTCGAGGCCGCCGAGCGCAAGGCCGCGCTGGCCGCCTCGACGGGACCGGGTGTCACCTCCGACGGTCACAAGGTGCCGCTGCTGGCCAATGTCGGCGGTCCGGCCGACGTGCCGGCGGCCGTCGAGGCCGGGGCCGAGGGTGTCGGTCTGTTCCGTACCGAGTTCCTGTTCCTCGACGACAGCAAGAACGCTCCGTCGGAGGAGAAGCAGGTCGACGCCTACCGCCAGGTGCTCGAGGCGTTCCCCGAGGGGCGTGTCGTGGTGCGTGTGCTGGACGCGGGTGCGGACAAGCCGCTGGACTTCCTGACGCCGGCCGACGAGCCGAACCCGGCGTTGGGTGTGCGTGGTCTGCGGACACTGCTCGACCACCCAGAGGTGCTGCGCACGCAGCTGACCGCGCTGGCCAAGGCTGCCGAAGGGCTGCCGGTCTACCTCGAGGTCATGGCTCCGATGGTGGCGGACCGTGCCGATGCGAAGGCGTTCGCCGACGCATGTCGTGAGGCGGGGTTGCAGGCGAAGTTCGGCGCGATGGTGGAGATTCCGTCGGCCGCGCTGCGGGCGCGCTCGATTCTGCAGGAAGTCGAGTTCCTGTCCCTGGGGACCAACGACCTCGCGCAGTACACCTTCGCCGCGGACCGTCAGGTGGGTGCGGTGTCCCGGCTGCAGGATCCCTGGCAGCCCGCGCTGCTCGACCTGGTCGCGCTGTCCGCCGAGGCGGCGAGGGCCGAGGGTAAGAGCTGTGGTGTTTGCGGCGAGGCCGCGTCCGACCCGCTGCTCGCATGTGTGCTGACCGGTCTCGGTGTCACCTCTCTTTCCATGGGTGCGGCGTCGATTCCTTATGTCCGGGGTTCGCTGGCGAAGTACACACTGGCGCAGTGTGAGCGGGCCGCGGCGGCCGCCCGGGCTGCGGACAGTGCCGAGGAGGCGCGCAACGCGGCTCAGGCGGTGCTGTCCGGCGAGTAGTGGCCGGGCCGACCGGCCGTCGGCTGGGTCGAGGGGCGCTCAACCTGCGGGTGGAGCGCCCCTCACGCGTTCAGTGGTGGTGTCCCGGCGTCTGCCCCGTGTCGCCGAGGTCCGGCGGCACGCAGTAGTCGACGTCCGATTCCGGGGAGATGAGGTCTCCGGAGTCG
This sequence comes from Streptomyces sp. a15, assembly GCF_059026085.1. Classification (NCBI taxonomy): domain Bacteria; kingdom Bacillati; phylum Actinomycetota; class Actinomycetes; order Kitasatosporales; family Streptomycetaceae; genus Streptomyces; species Streptomyces sp. A15. The sequence goes on from NZ_JBWLKM010000002.1 coordinate 2,902, forward strand.
ATGTCCGTGCAGTAGGCGTCGAAGACCTCTCCGGCAGTGAGGGGTTCGAGGCCTTCTCCGCGCATGCGCCAGCCGTAGATACGGTCCGGGGCACCAGGGGTGCTGGTGCGCATCACGAGGCCGCCTGGGCCCTGGGTTGCGAGGCCGAGGGCCAGGACGGTGGTGAATTCGAGAGCTTCGGCTTCGTCGAGGTGGGTGGCCCCGTCGGTGTCTTCCTCTGTGTGGAGCACCGACACCAGCGCTTCCGGAGTGCCGGTGACACTGCAGACGAGGTGTCGATCTCCCTGCTGGGCCGTTTCGAGGATGCGGACGAGGAAGTGGGAGGCGCGGACGAACGCCGCGCGGCCGATGTCCTCGCCGCAGGAGGCACAGGCACCGAGGCGGGCCAGCAGGGTGCTCGCGTACTCCCAGGTGGCCTGCCGGACGGCTTCGTCCACCAAGGCCGGTACGAGGTCGGCCAAGGGCTGACCGTCGTAGGGGATGGTCGGGCCCGTTGTCGCGAGCTCGGCTGTGAAGCGTGTGCGGCTGGACTGGATGTCCGGGTCGAGGCCCGCGTCCGTGCAGTACTCGGCGTACTCCTGCGGGTCGAAGAGGGCGACCGTGGTGTGGCTGCCCTGGGCGGCGCGGGTTTTGAGGAGGTCTTCGACCTGTCGTAGATAGGCCGTGTGGTCGTTGAAGGTGAAGCTTCGGTAGCGCCGCATGGCGCGGAAGTCGTGCTCGTCGGTCAGCAGACCGATGGTGCCGGCGATTTCGCGGCGCAGGATGCGTCGCATGGTCTGGTGGTCGGTGTGCGCCATGGTTCCCCCTGTGTGCGGTCGATCAATGCTCACTCACAGTAACCGGGGGCACTGACAATGGCGGCCCGGAGAGGCTGTCACGGACGATCCGGGGCGGTTTATGCAGGTCGCGGCGATGGTGGTGTCGAAGGCGGTCCAGCTGATCGGGCCGGTGGCGACGGCCTCCGTGACGGCGAGTGTTCCGAATCCCCCTTGCCGAGCTCGAGGCTGCCGACGTGGGGTGCAGCCGGCCTCGGACTTCGGCGTCGTACTGGGCGAGTCCGAGGCCGCCTACGGCGGTTGACCGGGGCTGGGGTCAGGCGCGTTTGCGGGCCAGGTCCTCGTAGAAGGGGAGCAGGTCGAGGTTGTCGATGGAGCCCGGGTTGACGGCCTTCTCCAATGGGGTGCCCTGGAGGAGGCGCTTCACAGGCACCTCGATGCGTTTTCCGGTGAGGGTGTGCGGGATGCCGGGTACTTCGATGACCTCGTCGGGGATGTGGCGGGGGGAGAGCTGTTCGCGGATCGTCTGCTTGATGCGGTTCAGGAGGGCCTCGTCGAGGACGGTTCCCGGGACCAGGTGCACGAAGAGGGGCATCCAGTAGCCGCCGTCGGGTTGTTCGATGCCGATGACCAGTGATTCCTTGATCTCGGGGAGGCGTTCGACAGCTTCGTAGATGTCGGCCGAACCCATGCGTACGCCCTGACGGTTGAGCGTCGAGTCGGAGCGGCCGTGGATGACGACCGAGCCGCGTGAGGTCACGGTGATCCAGTCTCCGTGGCGCCACACTCCGGGATAGGTGTCGAAGTAGCTGTCGTGGTAGCGGCTGCCGTCCGGGTCGTTCCAGAAGTGGATCGGCATGGACGGCATGGGGTTGGTGACAACGAGCTCGCCGACCTCGTCGATCAGGGGCTTTCCGCTCGGGTCCCAGGCCTGCAGGTCGGTGCCCAGCCCGGGCGCCTGGAGTTCTCCGATGTACACGGGCAGGGTCGGTACGGCTCCTGCGAAGCAGGAGCAGACGTCCGTGCCGCCACTGACGGACGCGATCCACAGGTCGTCGCGGACCTCGTCGTGCAGCCAGCGGAATCCGTCGGGCGGCAGGGGCGAGCCGGTGGTGGCGACGCACCGCAGCGTGGAGAGGTCGTGGTCGCGGCCGGGGTGCACGCCGGCCTTGCGGCAGGCCATGACGTACGCGGCCGAGGTCCCGCAGAGCGTGGCTCGGGTGCGTTCGGCGACCCGCCACTGGGCGCCGGTGTCGGGATAGCCGGGGCTGCCGTCGTAGAGGACGATCGTGGTGCCCGTGAGGAGGCCGGAGACGAGGAAGTTCCACATCATCCAGCCGGTGGAGGTGTACCAGAAGAAGCGGTCCTCGGGGCCGAGGTCGCAGTGCAGGCCGAGCTGCTTGAGGTGCTCGACAAGGATGCCGCCCTGGGACTGGACGATGGCCTTGGGCAGGCCGGTCGTACCCGAGGAATAGAGCACCCACAGAGGGTGGTCGAAGGACACCTGCTCGAAGACGGGCTCGGTGTCGGCGGCCGTCAGGGCCGACCACTCCAGCGCGCCTTCGGGAGCCTCGGTGCCCAGGAGGGGGATGTGGACGACGACGCGCAGGGTGGGCAGTTCGCGGCGCAGTTCGGCGACCGTGTCGCGGCGGTCGTGCTCCTTGCCCCCGTAGCGGTAGCCGTCGACGGTGAACAGGACCACCGGTTCCACCTGCTGGAAGCGGTCCAGGACGCTGCGGGCGCCGAAGTCAGGCGCACAGGACGTCCAGACGCCGCCCACGGCGGCCGTGGCCAGGAGGGCGACCACCGCCTGCGGGATGTTGGGGAGGTAGCCGCTGACGCGGTCTCCGGGGCGTACGCCGAGGGCGCGGAGTTCTGCGGCCAGGGAGCCGACCTGGCGGCGCAGTTCGGACCAGGTCACCGGGCGCGGGTCGTGGGTCTCGTCGACATGGAGGAGGGCGGGTTCGTCCGCACGGGTCTCGGCGGCGCGCAGGGCGTGCTCGGCGTAGTTCAGGGTGGCTCCGGGGAACCACTGGGTGCCGGGCATCGAGCGGTCGCCGAGCACGCGCGCGTAGGGGGTCGAGAAGCGTACGTCGAACCACTCCGTGACGGCTTTCCAGAACGTGTCCAGTTCGTCGACGGACCAGCGGTGGAGTGCGGGGTAACCGCCCTCTGCGGGAGCGCCGTGCTGTTCGGCGGCCCATGCCTGGAACCTGGTGACCTGTGCCTGGGCGATGTGTTCCGGATCGGGCTGCCAGAGCGGCTGGGGGTTCACGGTCGACATGGGGCGGCTCCCGGACTGTGCGCGTCGTGTGCGTCGTCCGCGCACGGGCTGGGGTGTGCGCGTGACGCGGCTGATATGGACGATGCCATGTGATCAACTCCTACACCAGGGTGTGCCCCACATAGTCCGTGTCGTGAAGATGTGGTCCCAGCACGGGTGAACGGCAGTTGAACGACACGCAATCGTGGGGCAGTCAATGGCAGGCTGAGCAGCATGGACGGTCGTGACCTGGTGCGTTCGATGAAGGCGGTCGGTTCGGTGGGATCGGCCCAGGGGTTGCGTACCGTACGCGCCGCGTGGCGCAGGAGGCGTGCCGATGCCTCCGGGCTGCCACCGCGAGGGGCGGAGCGGGCGCGGGTGCCCGGGCCCGTGCGAGAGGTGGAGCCCGGGCCCGGGGGCGGTGTCGTCCGGTTCAGCCGCTCCGAGCTGCGGGTCACCGTCGCCGTGAACGGGGCCGTGTTCTGGGGGTGGGACGGGGCCGGTCCCGAGCCGTCGTACGCGCTCGCCGGCCGCTGCCCGGAGCCGGACCCGCGGGCGGTGCTGGAGCCGGACAAGGACGGCGGCTGGCGGGTCGTGGCCGAGCGGGTGACAGTCGCCGTCTCGCGGCACGGCGCGGTCGAGGTGCTGACGCCCGGAGGGGTGACGCTGCGCCGGGATCTGCCGCCCCGCTGGTGGGAGCCGGTCGGCGGCGGCCGGGCGCGGTGGATGCAGCGCTCGGAGGTGGCTGCCGACGCGCGCTTCTTCGGGCTCGGTGGGCGCGCTTCGGGGCCCCGGCTGCGCGACGGGACGTACCGGCTGTGGAACACCGATCCCGGCCGCCCCTTCGGGCCTGACGACGACCCGCTGTACGTCACGATGCCGGTGCAACTGGTGGTGGCCGACGCGGCCACGCATCTGGCGTTCCACGACACCTCGTGGGACGGCACGGTCACCCTGCGGGAAGGTGAGGAGGGCGCCGGGTCCGGACACGACCGGGCCGGCACGTGCGAGCTGAGGATGGACGGCGGGCCGCTGCGCTGCTGGGTGATGGTGGGCACCCCCGCGCGCGTGCTGCTCGCCTGGGCCTCGCTCACCGGGGCACCGGCGCTGCCGCCGGCCTGGGCGCTCGGTCACCATCACGCGCGGTGGGGCTTCGGCAGTGAGCAGGAAGTGCGACGGATCGTTTCGGGCTATCAGCAGCGCGGTCTGCTCCTCGACGCGGTCCACCTCGACATCGATCACTATGACGCGCACCAGGTGTTCACCGTCGATCAGGATCGCTTCCCCAAGTTGCCGGTGCTCGCCGAGGAGTTGCGTCGGGACGGGATCCGGCTGGTGTCGATCGTCGATCCCGCGGTCAAGGCCGAACCCGGCAATGCCGTGTTCGACGCCGGGACGGACGAGGAAGCGTTCGTACGGGACGGGGCCGGGCGGCTCGTGCGGGGAGTCGTGTGGCCCGGAGAAGCCGTCCATCCGGACTTCACGCACGCGCGCGTGCGGCAGTGGTGGGGGCGCCTCTATCAGGAGCGGCTCGCGCAGGGTTTCTCAGGCTTCTGGCACGACATGAACGAACCCACCTCGTTCGCCGCCTTCGGGGAGTCGACGCTGCCGCGGTCGGCCGGGCACGCGCTGGAGGGGCGGGGCGGGGACCATCGCGAGGCGCACAACGTGTACGCGCTGTGCATGGCCCGGGCGGCATACGAGGGGCTGCGCGAACTGGCCCCCCAGGAGCGCCCCTTCCTCTTCTCGCGCTCCGGCTGGGCGGGGATGCAGCGCTACGGCGGGACGTGGTCGGGCGACGTCGCCACGGGCTGGCCCGGGCTGCGGGCGTCGCTGTCACTGGTGATGGGGCTGGGGCTGTGCGGAGTGCCGTATTCCGGGCCGGACGTGGGCGGCTACGACGGGAGTCCGTCGCCCGAGCTGTATCTGCGGTGGTTCCAACTGGGTTCGTATCTGCCGCTCTTCCGCACCCACGCGAGTCATCGGGCCGGGCGCCGGGAGCCGTGGGAGTTCGGTGCCGACGTGTTGGAGCACGCGCGCGTGGCGCTCGTCGAACGTCGACGGCTGTTGCCGTACTTCGTGACCCTGGCGCATCTGGCCCGACGTACGGGGGCGCCCTATGTGCGGCCGCTGTGGTGGTCGGCGCCCGAGGATCGCTCGCTGCGTGACTGCGAGGACGCGTTTCTGCTGGGCGACTGCCTGTTGGTGGCGCCGGTGCTCGATCCGGGCGCGGACCGGCGAGCGGTGCAGTTGCCACGGGGACGCTGGTACGACACGGCGACGGGGCAGGCCTACGAGGGGCCGGGGCAGGTCCTCGTGGACGCTCCGTTGTCACGGATTCCGGTGCTCGCGCGGGCGGGCGCCGTCATCCCGGTGCGCGGTGCGGACGGCGGGCTGGAACTGGAGGTCTGGGCGCCGGCCCGGGGACGCGTCGGGGGCGGGCTGGTGGTGCCGGACGCGGGCGACGGCTGGGACGAGCCTGAGGTCGAACGCTACGTCGCCCGCTGGGAGGACTCGCAGGTGGTCGTCGAGCGGGAGGGTGAGGACGGCCTGAGCGAGCCGCCTCACCCCGTGCGCGTGCGGGGCCAGGGGACGGGCTGAGGTCAGACGTACCGGCCTTCGAACCATGCCCGCACGACCAGCGTGTGCAGGGGGAAGGCGAGCTCCTCCGGCCTGCGCAGGAGGTGACAGCCCTCCGTCTCGTCCGTGGCCGCGGACGGCGTGAGCCCGTCCGCGGAGCGCTCGGGCAGGATCCCGAACAGCAGGAGGTGCCCGTCGGAGGAGCTCAGCGCGTCGACGAGCCGTACGTCGCGGCTCGCCGCGTCGATGCCCGTCTCCTCCTTGAGTTCGCGGACGAGGGCCTGCCGCCAGTCCTCGCGGTCGTCGATGTAGCCGCCGGGCAACGCTATGCCTCCGCGCGCGGGGGCGATGGTTCGGGTGATGACCACCAGGGCGGTGCCCTGAGTGTCGTACACGGGTTGGAGGGCCACCGCGACGGGGAGCGGATTGCGGTAGGCGACCGTGCTGCAGGCCGGACAGGTGCGGGGCCAGCCGGAGACGCCCTCTCCGTAGAGAGCTCCGCAGGCCGAACAGTGGGAGCCGGGCGCGGAGTTGGGGATGGAGTGCTGAGTTTCGGACACGCGGCGGACTGTATCCGATCACCGGAAGGGCGTCTTCCGGAGGTGGCCTTCTTGCTGTCGGTCAGCGTTCAGTGGCTGCTGGTCAGCGACTTCGCGGACACCGGGAAGTCGAAGTAGGTGTCCGGGTAGGGCTCGGGCTTGTAGGTGTAGTGCCACCACTCCTCGGCGAGATTCACGAAGCCGAGAGCCTCCAGGGTGCTCTTGAGGAGCAGCCGGTTGGCCCGCTGTTCGCCCTGGATGCGGGGATCGAGGGTGTGCGAGAGGGTGTCGAAGCAGTCGAACCCCGTGCCCATGTCGACGGAGTTGTCGGGGAAACGCTCGCTCTTGGGGGCGTAGCAGGGCACCAGGGGCTCTCCCGGAAGGTAGGGCCTGGTCGGCCTGGCTGGGAGCTTCACGATCGTGAGGTCCATGGTGGAGCCGCGGCTGTGGCCGGATTTTTCGGCGATGTAACCGTCCTCGAACAGACGGGTCTTGTCGACGTCCGGGTAGAACTCGCCCTTCATGGCCTGGTCGTCGAGGTCCTTCGCCCAGCGCACGAAGTGGTTCACGGCGCGCTGCGGCCGGTAGCAGTCGTACACCTTGAGGGTGTAGCCCTGGCGCAGGAGTTCAACCTGCGCCTGGTGGAGCGCTTGGGCAGCGGGGCGGGTGAGGATGCAGACCGGCTGCCGGTAGCCGTCGATGCGCTCGCCGACGAAGTTGTGCGGGGTGAAGTAGCGCATCTCCTGGATGATCGTCGGGTCCACGGTTCTGAGGGCCACGAAGTCCTGCGGCGCCTTGGGTTCGGCGCCGGCCCGGGCAGTGCCGGAGGCCGTGGTCACGGCCAGCAGGGCGGCGAACGCGACGACCAGCCTGCGTACTGCGCTCGTGAGTCGTGTCATGTCTCCTGCATCTATCAGGAGTGTGTTCCGCCAGGGAAGCGATCGGATGCAGTTCGCCTCGAAGGAAGCATCACGACGACGGGCCTGCCCATGTGGCGCCCGCCGTGGCACACTTCTGACGTTCCGTCAGATTTGATGTCGGGAGGGAACGTGTCGCGTACGCCTACACCTGTGGTCGCCGGGTTGTTCGCCGGCGATGGAGACGACTTCACGCTGCTCGGAACCCGCTGCCGCGCCTGCGCCTCGGTCTTCTTCCCTCGCGAGGAGTTCCACTGCCGCAATCCCGGGTGCCAGGGCGGCGATCTGGAGGAGGTCCCGCTCTCCCGGCGCGGACGCATCTGGTCGTACACCGACAGCCGATATCGACCTCCGTCACCCTATGTGACCAATTCGGAACTTCCATGGGAGCCGTGCGCGTTGATCGCTGTGGAGCTGGAGGCAGAGCGGATGGTGGTGCTAGGACAGGCGGTTCCCGGAGTCACCGTCGCCGATCTGGCGGTGGGCATGGAGGTGGAAGCCGTGCCCGGCGTGCTCCATGAGGACGCGGAGACGATCTGGACGACCTGGCAGTGGCGGCCGACGGGGGTGACGGTGTGACAGGTGAGGTGGCCGTGCTCGGCGCGGGCATGCACCCGTGGGGTAAATGGGGGCGGGGCTTTGTCGAGTACGGAGTGGTGGCGGCCCGCGCGGCCCTTGCGGACGCCGGGCTGGACTGGCGGGAGGTCGGCTCGGTCGTCGGCGCGAACACCGTGCGGGGCGGCTATCCGGGGTATGTGGCCGGGGCCACGTTCGCGAAGGCACTGGGCTGGCAGGGGGCACGGGTCACGAGCGTGTACGCGGCGTGCGCGTCGGGGGCGCAGGCGGTCAACACTGCGCGCGGACAGATACTTTCGGGCCTCGCGGAGGTGGTGCTCGTGGTCGGCGCCGACGCCGCACCGAAGGGGTTCTTCCGGCCCGCGGGCGGAGACCGGCCCGACGATCCGGACTGGCTGCGCTTCCGGGTCCTCGGAGCGACCAACCCCGTCTACTTCGGGCTGTACGCGCGTCGGCGGATGGCCGTGCACGGTGACACGACGGAGGACTTCGCGCAGGTCAAGGTGAAGAACGCCGCCTTGGGCGCGCTGAATCCCTACGCCCGCTATCGCAAGCGGGTCACCGCCGAGGAGGTCGCCGCCTCGGCCGTGGTCGCCGATCCGCTGCGGTTGCTCGACATCTGCGCGACCTCGGACGGCGGGGCGGCCGTGGTGCTGTCCAGCATGGAGTTCGCGCGCCGGCACGGGGTGGCGGATCCGGTGCGGATCCGGGCCGTGTCCACGGTGACGCCGCGCTACCCCAACACCGTGCTGGACCTGCCGGACATCGCGACGGACTCCGCGGTGGCGGCCGAGCCGACCGGCGAGCCGTTCCGGTTGTCCATCGCGCGGGCGGCCTACGAGGAGGCGGGCATCGGGCCTGAGGATCTCTCCCTGGCCGAGGTGTACGACCTGTCCACCGCTCTGGAGTTGCAGTGGTACGAGGACCTGGGGCTGTGCGGGGAGGGCGAGGGGACGAAGCTGCTACGGGAAGGCGCGACGACCCTGGGCGGACGCATACCGGTCAACGCGAGCGGTGGGCTCGCCTCGTTCGGAGAGGCCGTGCCGGCCCAGGCGATCGCCCAGGTGTGCGAGGTGACCTGGCAGCTGAGAGGGGCTGCGGGTGACCGGCAGGTCGCGGGCGCGCGAGTGGGAATCACGGCGAACCAAGGGCTGTTCGGGCACGGGTCGGCAGTGATCGCGGTGCGGTGAGGGAGGAGCGGCAGGAGTCCGGTCGGCCCACAGAGACGACCAAGGGCCGCAAGGGCTTTCCCATACGCTGTGTGACCATCCCGGAATCCTGCGTGAACGTCTCATGAACTGGGCCTGGGCGTCCTCCGACAGCGCCATCATGCTCCCGTGCGCTCCTGGACGGATACTCTCCGCTTCGCCTTCCAGCCGGTGGTCAATCTGACGACCGGCGGGGTCGCGGGGCTGGAGATACTCGCCCGCCCGGAGACCGGGGACATCCTGGCCGAGGCCCGCCGGGACCCCGAACTCGACGGTCGGCTGGCGGTGTTGGCGGTCCGCTCGGCGGTTCGCAGGGAGACCCTGCTGCCGCTGCACGTCAACGTGTTCGCCGGCACCCTCGCCGACCTCGGCGGACTCACCCCGCTGCACGACGCCGTGCGCCAGGCTGGGCGGCTGCCGTGGGAGGTGACGATCGACGTCGGACCGCCGTACACCCACGTACCGCAACAAGCGCTGTTGGAGGCACTGGCCGGGCTGCGGGAGCAGGGTTTCCGGATCAGTGCGGACGGTGTCGGCGACGGGGACGTACCGCTGCGACTCCTCACCGACATCGCGCCCGACCTGGTGAAACTCGACGCGTCGCTGCTCGCGCGGCCGGCGGCCGTGCGGGCGATGCGGACCCTGTGCGACGAGCTGGGTGCGCTGCTGTGCGTCGAGGGGGTGGAGACCGAACTGCAGTGCGCCGCGGCGCTGTCGGCCGGGGCTCAGCTCGCGCAGGGCGAGCTGTTCGCGCCGCCGTCGAGGCTGCCGGCCGCGGACGTATACGTTCCGCCCCGCTCCCCCGGTGTCGTCGAGGCGCCGCGTTCGGGGCCGACGGTGCGGGAGTTCGTACGGCCCGCCGCGCTGCTGCCCGCCACCGCGTCGGCGAGCCAGGTGCGGGCGCTGCTGACGGGGTCGCCGGACGTGTCCGGGGTGCTCCTCGTGGACCGGGACGGGGCGCCTGTGCGGTCGGTGCACCGGTCCCGCTTCCTGCTGTCCATGTCGGGCCGCTACGGGCATGCCCTGTACGCCGACCGGCCCGCCGCCAAGCTCGGTGACCCGCCCAGGACGGTGGGCGTCGACGCCACGGCGTGGGAGGTCCTGGACGTGGTGGCCGTCGGGGACCGGGACCGTACGTCGGACGACGTGGCCGTCGTCGACCGGTACGGCCGGTGCGTGGGTGTCGTACGGCTCGCGGACCTCGTGCGAGCCCTGGCCGAGAACCGGGTCGAGGAGGCCGCCGGGCTCAATCCGCTGACACGGCTGCCCGGTTCGGACGCGATCACTGCCGAGGTGGACCGGCGGATCGCGAACGGGCGGACCTTCGCGCTCAGTTGGCTGGACGTGGACCACTTCAAGCAGGTCAACGACGGGGCCGGGTTCGCGGCCGGTGACGAGCTGATCCGGTCCGTGGGCCGGGCGCTGCTGCACGCGGTGTCCGGCAGTGCGCGGGTGGGCCACATCGGCGGGGACGATTTCCTGGTGCTCGCGGAGCCGGAGGGGCTGGAACCGCTCGCCGCCTCGGTGCTGGACGTCCCCTGGTCGGCGGGCGGGCGTCCCGTCACGCTGTCCCTGGCCACGGTCCTGTGCGTGCCGGGCAGCGTGACGGACCACCGGGAAGCGGCAGCCTGTCTGGCACCGCTGAAGCAGGCCGCGAAGTCCCTGGACGGGGCGAGTTGGGTGCTGGGCCGCGCCGGGCTGGCCGGGCACGAGATCCGTCGGGGGTCGGGGGCGACGACTGTGCGGGCGGGGTAGGCGGGGCGGATACCGGGCGGGGAGTCGCCGGCGTGGGCGCGGGCGACCGTAGCACGGGGCGGCACGGCCGGTGCCGTGGACACGGGGCGGGCATTGGCAGGCCCGGAGCCGGTCGACGCGGGGGCAGGCACTGGCCGACGCGGGTCAGGCAGCAGTAGGCGGGGAACAAGCACTGGCCGAAGTGACCGGCCACGTGCGCTGTGGGGCAGAGACGATGTCCTCGGCCGTCGGGTACTTCTCGCCCTGCGCTATCCAGAGGCGGCGCATGCACTGCCGATGCGGGCAGATAGGCGTAGGCGGGAGGGCAGGCACTGGCCGGGCAGCCCGCAACCGTAGGCACGAGGGCAGGCACAGGCCCAGCAACCACACACGCCAAGGCGGCGCAGGCCGACACCCGCATGCCGGACCGGAGAGGACGTTGAGGGCCGCCCGTGACCGTCCCTGCGGCCCAGGCGGATTCCCGGCGGCCCTTTCCGCCCCTCCTCCCCGACCCGGAGGGACAGGTCACTGCTCGGGCTCGGCCACAAGCCCCGCAAACGTTGCCGTCGGCGACCTTGACGCTCCCTGGGCGCCGGTGAACACTTCCGGTGTCAGTCGACATCGCCGTACATTCTCGGCGTATTCAGGCACTGCGCCGCGCGGGTCCACCTGAGCCGAGGCCCGTACCCCCACGGGCGATTCGGCTGCGACGGCACGCTCGTCGCGGACGCCGGGCGGGGCGCGGGACTCTCCCTGCCCTCGGCAGTTCGCCAAGGGAACCGCACCCTGCACGGAGGACCGGGGCCGATCGTCCCGGGCCCAGGGCCTAGGAGCCGCCATGAGCAACGGAGACATTTTCGTCGGCGAGGTCATCGGTACCGCGATTCTGATCTTGTTCGGCGCCGGCGTATGCGCCGCCGTCACCCTGAGATATTCCAAGGCCAGGGCCTCGGGGTGGATCGTGATCGCCTTCGGCTGGGGATTCGGCGTGCTGGCGGGTGCGTACACCGCCGCTCCCCTCTCCGGCGGACACCTCAACCCGGCCGTGACGTTCGGCATCGCCGTCGACACCGGTGAATGGAGCAAGGTCTGGGTCTATGTGCTGGGTCAGATGGTCGGCGCCATGCTCGGCGCCGTCCTGTGCTATCTCACGTACTTCGCCCAGTTCCAGGCCAATGTCAGGGAGACGGGCACCACGGAGGGCACGGCGGAGGAGCCGCTGCCGACGCTCGGTATCTTCTCCACCATCCCCGAGATCCGGAACCGGGTCGCCAACCTCGTCACGGAGATCATCGCGACCGTCGCGCTCGTCCTGCCGATCCTCGCCTTCGGGCTGACCACGGGGCTCGGTGAGTCCGGGACCCTCGTGCTGATCGTCTCGCTGCTGGTGGTCGGTATCGGTCTCTCCCTCGGCGGGCCGACCGGCTATGCCATCAACCCGGCGCGCGACCTCGGCCCACGCATCGTGCACACCTTCCTGCCGATCCCGAACAAGGGCACCTCCGACTGGAAGTACGCCTGGATCCCGGTCGTCGGCCCGCTGATCGGCGGAACGCTCGCGGGTCTCATCTACAACGCAGCCTTCTGAGCAGCTTCCGAGCAGTTCCAAGCAGCTCTGCGCAGCATCCTGAATCCCAGCCCAAGGGGTAGCCATGACGGACAACGCCGCCAAGTACGTCGCCGCAATCGACCAGGGCACCACCTCCAGCCGCTGCATCGTCTTCGACCACAACGGCGCGATCGTCGCCGTCGACCAGCGCGAACACCGCCAGATCTTCCCGAAGCCCGGCTGGGTGGAGCACGACGCCACCGAGATCTGGTCCAAGGTGCAGGCGGTGGTCGCCGGGGCGATCGCCAAGGCCGGTCTGCGCGCCGACCAGCTCAGCGCGCTCGGGATCACCAACCAGCGCGAGACGACGGTTCTGTGGGACCGCGCGACCGGCAAGCCCGTGCACAACGCGATCGTCTGGCAGGACACGCGTACGGCCGCGCTGTGCAACCAGCTGGGCGGCTCGGACGGGCAGGACCGTTTCCGCGAGCAGACCGGGCTGCCGCTGGCCAGCTACTTCTCCGGGCCCAAGGCGGCCTGGCTGCTCGACAACGTGCCCGGCCTCAGGGCGCGCGCCGAGCGCGGCGAGATCGCCTTCGGCACCATCGACTCCTGGCTGATCTGGAACCTCACCGGTGGTACGGACGGCGGGCAGCACGTCACCGACGTGACCAACGCCGGGCGGACCATGCTGATGAACCTGGAAAGCCTCCAGTGGGACGCGTCCATCCTGTCCGCGATGAGCGTGCCTGAGGCCGTGCTGCCCGAGATCAGGTCGTCCGCCGAGGTGTACGGCACGGCGGTCGGCCAGCTCGCGGGCGTACCGGTCGCCTCGGCGCTGGGCGACCAGCAGGCGGCGGTGTTCGGGCAGGCCTGCTATGACGTGGGCACGGCGAAGAACACGTACGGCACCGGCAGCTTCCTGCTGCTCAACACCGGCAACCGCCCGGTGCCGTCGAAGAACGGGCTGCTGACGACGATGGGCTACAAGATCGGGAGTGAGGCGCCGGTCTACTGTCTGGAGGGGTCGATTGCCATAACGGGCGCACTGGTTCAGTGGTTCCGCGACCAGCTCGGCATCATCCGTACCGCCGACGAGATCGAGCCCTTGGCGGCGAGCGTCGAGGACAACGGCGGGGCGTACATCGTGCCCGCGTTCTCCGGTCTGTTCGCGCCGTACTGGCGTTCCGACGCGCGCGGTGTCGTCACCGGCCTCACCCGGTACGTCACCAAGGCACACCTCGCGCGCGCGGTGCTGGAGGCGACGAGCTGGCAGACGCGGGAGGTCGTGGACGCCATGTTCCAGGACTCCGGGGTGCAGATCACCACCCTCAAGGTGGACGGCGGCATGACGAAGAACAACCTCCTCATGCAGCACCAGGCAGACGTGCTCGACGTGCCGGTGATCCGGCCCAAAGTGTCCGAGACGACCTGCCTGGGCGCCGCCTATGCGGCGGGCCTCGCCACCGGTGTGTGGAACGACCTGGACGAACTCAAGGCGCACTGGCAGAAGGACGTCGAGTGGACACCCGCCATGGAAGCGTCGGTGCGCGACCGTGAGTACCACAACTGGCACAAGGCCGTGGAGAAGAGCTTCGGCTGGCAGGAGGACGGCGAGAACTGAGGCTCCACGCGCGCGTGGACGACAACAGCGTCCACGTGCGCGTGCGGTGCGCCCATGGACAGCGGCCCGTACCCCGGTCGGCGGGGGTACGGGCCGCGCCCACGTCACGTCGTGACGGCCTGGCGGCGCTCCGCGGCGTACGCCATCGCATGCTCGACCACGCCGATGAGGACTTCCTTGACGGACTCCCGATCGCGGGCGTCGCACAGCAGCAGTGGCACGCCGTCGTCGAGATCGAGGGCCTGGCGTACGTCCTGGGCGGGATAACGGGCCGCTCCCTCGAAGCAGTTGATGCCGACGACGAAAGGTATGGCGCGCCGCTCGAAGTAGTCGACAGCGGCGAAGCAGTCCTCCAGACGGCGGGTGTCGGCGAGGACGACGGCGCCGAGGGCACCCTCGGAGAGCTCGTCCCACATGAACCAGAACCGCTCCTGGCCGGGCGTGCCGAAGAGGTACAGCACCAGGTCCTCGCGCAGGGTGATGCGGCCGAAGTCCATGGCCACGGTGGTGGTGTGCTTGCCCTCCACGCCGCTTGTGTCGTCGACCGGGCGTCCTGCTTCGGTGAGCAGTTCCTCGGTGCGCAGCGGCCTGATCTCGCTGACCGCGCCGACGAGGGTGGTCTTGCCCACGCCGAATCCGCCGGCCACCAGGATCTTGAGCGTGACGGGCTCGACCGGGGGCTTGCCGCGCTCAGAACGCCCGAAGATCATCGATCTCTTCTCCTGCTTGATGGGGTGCGGGCGACGGAGGTCCGTAGCCTCCGCCACCGGGGGTTTCGATGACGAGTACGTCGTCGGGGCCGACGTCCGCCGCGTCGCTTCCGGCGAGTTCGGTGACCGTGCCGTCCGCGTGTTCCACGCGGTTGGCGCCCAGCGCGCCGGGTTCGCCACCCGCCATACCGTACGGCGGGACGCGGCGGTGCTGCGACAGCGTGGAGACCGTCATCGGCTCGTGGAACCGGATGCGCCGCACCGCGCCGTCCCCGCCGCGCCACCTTCCGGCTCCGCCGCTGCCGGGCCGTACGGCGAACTCGTCGAGCTGCACGGGCAGTCGCCACTCCAGGACCTCGGGGTCGGTGAGCCGCGAGTTGGTCATGTGGGTCTGGACAACGGGCGCGCCGGGGAAGCCCTCGCCCGCGCCGGATCCGGAGGCGACGGTCTCGTAGTACTGGTGGCGGTCGTTGCCGAAGGTGACGTTGTTCATGGTGCCGGAGCCCTCGGCCTGCACGCCCAGCGCCGCGTAGAGCGCACCGGTGATGGCCTGGGAGGTCTCCACGTTGCCGGCGACGACCGCCGCGGGCGGCTCGGGCGCGAGCATGGAGCCCGGCGGGACGACGATGTCGAGGGGGCGCAGACAGCCGTCGTTGAGCGGGATGTCGTCGGCGACCAGGGTGCGGAAGACGTACAGGACAGCCGCGTTGACGACCGCGAAGGGCGCGTTGAAGTTGGTGGTCAGCTGCGGTGACGTGCCCGTGAAGTCGACGGTGGCGGAGCGGTTTGCACGGTCCACGCGCACGCTGACGCGGATGACGGCGCCGGAGTCGGTCTCGTAGGCGTACTCACCGTCGTCGAGGGCGTCGATGACCCGGCGGACGGCTTCTTCGGCGTTGTCCTGGACGTGCTTCATGTAGGCCTGTACGACGTCGAGGCCGAAGTTCTCGATCATGCGGGCGACTTCGTCGACGCCCTTCTGGTTGGCGGCGATCTGGGCGCGGAGGTCGGCGAGGTTGGTCTTGGGGTTGCGGGAGGGGTAGGGCGCCTCGGTGAGCAGGCGCAGCGTCTCCTCCTCGCGGTAGCGGCCGTGCTCGGCGAGCAGCCAGTTGTCGAAGAGGATGCCTTCCTCTTCGATGCTGCGGCTGTTCGCGGGCATGGAGCCGGGGGCGATGCCGCCGATCTCGGCGTGGTGGCCGCGGGCGGCGACGTAGAAGAGGATCTCCGGGTCACTCTCCGTGTCCGTCGGATCCTTGATGTCGAACACGGGGGTGATGACCGTGACGTCGGGCAGGTGGGTGCCGCCGTGGTACGGGTCGTTGACCGCGTACGTGTCTCCCGGCCGCATCGCGGAGCCGCGCCGTCGGATGACCTCCTTGACGCTGGTGCCCATCGAGCCCAGGTGGACGGGGATGTGCGGGGCGTTGGCCACCAGGTTTCCGTCCGGGTCGAAGAGCGCGCAGGAGAAGTCCAGCCGCTCCTTGATGTTGACGGACTGGGCGGTGGACTCCAGGCGGGCGCCCATCTGTTCGGCGATGGACATGAAGAGGTTGTTAAAGACCTCGAGCAGAACCGGGTCGGCTTTCGTGTCGAGATCGGAACTCTGCGTAATCGCCGCGCGTTCCATGACCAGATGCCCGTCGTGGGTCGTCGCGGCCCGCCAGCCGTAGTCGACGACGGTCGTCGCACTGGCCTCGGTGATGATCGCGGGGCCGGTGACGGTCTCGCCGGGGGGCAGTTCCTCGCGGCGGTGGAGGGGTACGTCGCGCCAGGCGCCGCCCGTGTGGAGGCGGGCGGTTTCGGGCGCGGCGGTGTGGCCCTGGTAGGTGGCCAGGGCGGAGAGATCGGGGGGTGCGGTGATGCCGGTGGCTTCGACGGAGAGGGCTTCGACGACGATCGGGCGGTCGAGGGTGAAGGAGTACGTGGCGCGATGACGTTCTTCGAAGGCGTGCCTCATCGTGTCGGGTTCGGTGAGCTCGACGATGAGGGGGGTGTCGGTGCCGTCGTAGCGCAGTTGGGCGCGCCGGGTGATCTGGATGCGGCTCTCCTGGACGTCCTCGGCGAGGAGTTCGGCGCGGGCGGCGCTCTCCAGGTCGTCGGCGGTCTTGCGGACGCCGGGCATGGAGGCGGGCTCCAGGGGTGCTTCCACGGACTGTTCGCGCATGGCCGTGGTGTCGGCGAGGCCGATACCGAGGGCGGAGAGGACACCGGCCATGGGCGGCACGAGGACGGTGCGGATGCCGAGCGAGTCGGCGACCATGCAGGCGTGCTGGCCGCCCGCACCACCGAAGGTGGTGAGGGCGTAGCGGGTGACGTCGTGACCCTTCTGGACGGAGATCCGCTTCACCGCGTTGGCGATGTTGGCGACGGCGATCTGCAGGTAACCCTCGGCGACCTGCTCGGGGGTTCGGTCGTCGCCGGTCCGCTCGCGGATTTCGCGCGCGAGGGCGGCGAAGCGGTCGCGGACGAGTGTGTCGTCGAGGGGCTGGTCGCCGTTCGGGCCGAACACCTTGGGGAAGTGGGCGGGTTGGATACGGCCGAGCATGACGTTGGCATCCGTGACGGCGAGTGGGCCGCCGCCCCGGTAGCAGGCGGGGCCCGGGTCCGCGCCCGCCGAGTCCGGCCCTACGCGGTAGCGGGAGCCGTCGAAGTGGAGGATCGAACCGCCGCCGGCCGCGACGGTGTGGATGTCCAGCATCGGGGCGCGCAGCCGCACGCCGGCGATCTGCGTGGTGAAGACGCGTTCGTACTCGCCCGCGAAGTGCGAGACGTCGGTGGAGGTGCCGCCCATGTCGAAGCCGATGACCCGGTCGAAGCCGGCGAGTTGCGACATGCGGGCCATGCCGACGATGCCGCCGGCCGGGCCGGACAGGATGGCGTCCTTGCCGCGGAACTGCCCCGCTTCGGCGAGGCCTCCGTTGGACTGCATGAACATCAGCCGCACGCCGTCGAGTTCACCGGCGACGCGCTGGACGTAGCGGCGCAGCACCGGCGAGAGGTAGGCGTCGACGACCGCGGTGTCCCCGCGCGGGACGAGTTTCATCAGCGGACTGACCTCGCTGGAGAGCGAGATCTGCGGGAAGCCGGTGCGGGCGGCCAGTTCCCCGACGGCCTGTTCGTGGGCCGGGTGGAGGTGGCTGTGCATGCAGACCACGGCGACGGCCCGGATTCCGTCGTCATAGGCCTGCTGAAGGGGACCGGCGAGGGCGTCCAGGTCGGGGGCGCGCAGGACGGCTCCGTCGGCGGCGATCCGTTCGTCGACCTCGACGACCCGCTCGTACAGCAGCTCGGGGAGTTCGATGCGGCGGGCGAAGATGCGGGGGCGATTCTGATACGCGATGCGCAGGGCGTCGCGGAAGCCGCGCGTGACGACCAGCAGGGTCCGTTCGCCCTTGCGTTCCAGGAGGGCGTTGGTGGCGACGGTCGTCCCCATGCGGACGGCCTCGACGGGCTCCTGGGAGCCGTCCAGCAGATGACGGACACCGGCGACCGCCGCGTCGGAGTACCGCGCCGGATTGTCGGACAGCAGTTTGTGTGTGAGCAGACGGCCGTCCGGGCGACGCGCGACGATGTCGGTGAAAGTGCCGCCTCGGTCGACCCAGAACTGCCAGCCCGTCGTCACATCCGTCTCCCCGATCGCACTGCTCGGCACCGTGTCCACAGCCCGGTGGGGGACCTGCTGCGGATGGTCGTCGACGATGGGTCAGATCATAACGGGAGGGCTGTTTCGGCGCCTGGGCCGCACCTGGTGACGGGGCGCCTCAGTGGGGCTCGTCCTCGCCCTTGGCCCGAAGAGGCGAGTGTTCACATAACGCGACGCCTGCGCGAATGGTGAAATTATGGAGAGGTTGCCAAGTAGGCCCCTCCAGGAGCCGAGGAAGAGATGCGCATGCCGAAGGCCGAGCGCCCCACCAGCACCACCAGCACCACCAGCACCACTGACACCACAGAGACCAACGAGTCCCCCTTGGCCATCGAGCCGGGAGGGGCGTCGGGCAAGGTCCAGTCGCTGGAGCGGGCGATCACCCTGTTGCAGGCGACGGCCGACAGCGCGCCGGACGGCGACACGGCGTCGAACCTGGCCGCGCGGTGCGGGCTCAACCGCGCCACGGCCTGGCGGCTGCTGTCCACGCTGGAGCAGCACGGCCTGGTCGAGCGCAGCCCGGTCACCAATCGCTACACGATCGGCTTCGCGGTCGCGCGGATGGCGTCGACCGCCGGCTTCGACGGCCTGATCCGCCGCGCGCACGCCACTTTGCGCCGGGTCAGCGAGCAGACCGGCGAGACCGCCAACCTCGCGGTGGTGCAGCAGCTCGGGCTGACCTATATCGACGAGGTGACGCCGCCGGTGGTACTGGCGGCCCAGTGGCTGGGTCGTCAGGTGCCGATGCACGCCACGTCCACGGGCAAGGCGCTGCTGGCCTGGCTGCCCGAGCAGGAGGCACAGTCACTGCTCGACGGGCCGCTCGACGCGTACACGGACACCACGATCACGGACCGGGCGCGACTGCGGGCCGAGCTTGAGCGGACCAGGGAGCGCGGTTACAGCGTCTGCGTCGGCGAGATGGAGCGGAACCTCTACGGGGTCTCCGCGCCGGTGCTGGGCGGCCTGGGCCGACCGTTCGCCGTGGTCAGCATCTGGGGTCCGCAGGACCGGGTCCCCGAGTCACGGTTCGCGGCGCTCGGGCCGCTCGTGCGGGCGGCGGCGGAGGAGATCGCACAGGCCGCACAGGGAGCACAGGCGCTTTGAGGAGTGATCTACGCGGGAGGAAGTCACGTTCAGTGTGCGCTATCGGCGTTCATTTCGCGCGACGCGTGCCCGCATTGTGAAACTGCGCTCTTGAGGACTTCGCCTTCCCGCGGCTAGGGTCGGAATCCTCCCGTCGCCCCACGCCTCTGCACAGAGAGGAACCAACGCGACCATGAACCAGGACGTCATCATCACCTGCGCCCTCACCGGCGCCGGGGACACCGTGCGCAAGAGCCCGCACGTCCCCGTCACCCCCGAGCAGATCGCCCTCTCCGCGGTGCAGGCCGCGGAGGCCGGTGCCGCCGCGGTCCACATCCATGTACGCGCCCCCGAGACCGGAGCGCCCTCCCGCGACCCTCGCCTGTACCGCGAGGTCGTCGAGCGGATCAAGGAGACCGGGACCGACGTCGTCATCAACCTCACCGCGGGCATGGGCGGCGACCTGGTCATCGACCCGGAGGAACCGCTCAGGCAACTCCCGGGCACCGACCTGGTCGGCGGACTGGAGCGGTTGCCGCACGTCGAAGACCTGCTGCCCGACATCTGCACCCTGGACTGCGGTTCGCTCAACTTCGGCGACGGGTCGAACCTGTATGTCTCCACACCCGACATGCTGCGTACCGGCGCCAAGCGTATCCAGGAGCTGGGCGTACGGCCGGAGTTGGAGATCTTCGACACCGGACACCTGTGGTTCGCCAAGCAGTTGCTCGCCGAGGGGCTGCTGGACGATCCGACCGTGTTCCAGCTGTGCATGGGCATCCCCTGGGGCGCGCCCGCCGACCCGGGAGTGCTCCAGTCGATGGTGAACATGCTGCCCGAGGGCGCCCAGTGGGCCAGCTTCGCGCTGGGCCGCATGCAGATGCCGTGGGTGGCGCAGTCGATGCTGCTCGGCGGCCATGTGCGGGTCGGTCTGGAGGACAACCTCTATCTGGGCAAGGGGGTCAAGGCGACGAACGCCGAGTTGGTGGAGCAAGCCGTGACGATCGTCGAGGCGTTGGGGGCGCGGGTCGCGACACCGGACGAGGCTCGGCTCAAGCTCGGCCTCAGGCCACGGAGTTGAGCTGTGGCTCATCCGTCCCGTTTTTTCAAGGAGCCCTCAGTGACGGAGACTTCCGCCCCCATCCCCTCCCCCGAGGACGCACGCCGCGTGGCCTGCGTGGGCGCCGGAGTGATCGGCGGCGGCTGGGTCGCCCACTTCCTCGCCCGCGGCTATGACGTCAGGGCGTGGGACCCGGCCCCCGACGCCGAGGCACGGTTGCGCCGCCTCGTCGACGCTGCCTGGCCCGCGCTCGAACAGCTCGGTCTCGCCCCCGGCGCCTCCGCCGACCGCCTCACGGTCACGGCGACGCTCGAAGAGGCGGTGGCCGAGGCCCAGTTCGTGCAGGAGAGTGCGCCGGAAAAGCTCGACCTCAAGCGCGACCTGCTGGCCGAGCTGGACGCAGCGACACCCGCCGGCGTCGTCATCGCCTCCTCCACCTCTGGCTATCCGATGACCGACATGCAGACCGAGGCGGTCACGCCCGGCCGGCTGGTCGTCGGCCACCCGTTCAACCCGCCCTATCTGATCCCGCTCGTCGAGGTCGTCGGCGGGGAACGGACGGACCCGGAGGCGGTGCGGTGGGCCTCCCGTTTCTACGAGGCGGCGGGCAAGTCCGTCATCACCCTTGACCGCGAGGTCCCCGGCTTCATCGCCAACCGGCTCCAGGAGGCCCTGTGGCGGGAGGCCCTGCACATGGTCGCGAGCGGTGAGGCGACGGTCCACGACATCGACCGGTCCATCACCGAGGGCCCGGGGCTGCGCTGGGCGATCATGGGTCCGATGCTCACCTTCGCCCTCGCGGGCGGCGAGGGCGGCATGGCCCACATGCTCGACCACTTCGGTCCGTCCCTGAAGTCCCCGTGGACCCGGCTGGCAGCCCCGGAACTGGACAAGGCGCTCTACGACGCCGTGGTCGCCGGCTGCGACGACGCGGCGGACGGCCGTACGATCGCCGACCTGGTCGCCGAACGCGACCGGGGAGTCATAGCGGTCCTGCGCGCCACCGGGCGCCTTCCCGGGGCCGGTGCCACGTGAGCGTGCCCGGGCTGCCGGACGGGCCAGAAATGCCAGGCGTGTCAGATCTCCCGGACCTGCCGGGCCTGCCGCTGTTCCGCGAGACCGTGCGCCCGGAGTGGATCGACTACAACGGGCACATGAGCGAGGCCTTCTACGTCCTGGTCTTCGGTCACGCGACGGACGCGCTGATGGAGCGTACGGGAATGGGGCCCGGGTACCGCGAGAGCACCGGCTGCTCGATGTACACGGTCGAGTCCCACATCCGCTACCTGCGGGACGTACCGGAGGGTGCTCGGCTCGCCGTACGCACCCGCGTGCTCGGCGCGGCCGGGAAGAAGGCGCGCCTCACGCACGAGATGTACGTCACCGCAGGCGTCGCAGGGCCGGAAGCGGAGGACGGGCCGGTCGCCACCACGGAGTTGCTCGCCCTCCACGTCGACCGGACATCGGGCCGGGCGACCCCCTTCCCCGATGCGGTCCGTGAGCGCCTCACGGCGCTGACGGAACCGCCTCCTTCATGGGCCGGGCGCTCGATCACAGCGCCCTGAGGCCGTTGATCACGTCCCGCAGAATGCTCTCGTCCGGCAGTTCGGCAGGAGGCACAGGCCGGTTGACGTGGACGAACTCCCCGGCCACGAGGTCGCCGACCAGTACGCGCACCACGCCGATGGGCAGGTTGAGTTCGGCGGCGAGTTCGGCGACCGACTGCGGGCTGTCACGGCACAGGTCGACGATGTCCACGTGTTCCGGGGACAGCGTGTGGTCGCCTTCCGCGTCGTCCGCCTGGGGTTCCGTGACGACCACCGCGATGAGGTCGAGGCGGTGCTGTCCCGTACTCGTGGTGCGGCCGCGCGTCATGGCATACGGACGGACGACCGGTCCGGCCTCGTCGTCGAACCAGTGGCTTCTTCCCTGACCGTCTGAGCTCATGTCATCCCACTACCCGCCCTGAGGCAGATCGGTGCGCGGAGCGGCACCCAGATGCACACCGACCCGCTTCACCAGGAGCGTCATCTCGTACGCCACCAGGCCTACGTCGGAATCCGCGTCCGAGAGGACCGCGAGGCAACTGCCGTCGCCGGCGGCCGTGACGAACAGGAAGGCGTCGTCGAGCTCGACGACCGTCTGCCGGACGTTGCCCGCCTCGAAGTGGCGGCCCACGCCCTTGGCGAGGCTGTGGAAACCGGAGGCGACGGCGGCCAGGTGCTCGCTGTCCTCCCGGGTCAGGTCTCTGGACACGCCCGTCGGCAGGCCGTCGCCGGAGAGCACGAGGGCCTTGCGGATGCTCGCGACGCGCTCCACGAGGTCGTCGAGGAGCCAGTTGAGCTCGCCGTTCTTGTTGCCCGCGGTGTGGTCGGTCGCCTTCGGTGCGGTCATCGACCGTCCCCCTTCGTTCCTTGTGGTGCTGTGCCGCTGTGGGCGTCGTCGCCCGCGGCGTTCTCCTCGCGGCCGCGCTGCCAGCCGCGCTGGAGCGAGGCCATACGGCTGCGTACCTCGTCGGCGTCCCGCTCGACCGGCTCCGCCGCGTCGTCGGTGCGCCGGCCGGTGCTCTGCTTCAGCTGCGGGGCCAGGTTCGCCTGGCGTACGCGGCGGGGCAGGGGAGCCGTGCCGGAGTCGGTTGGCTGGGGTGCTGCGCCGGGGCGTGTGGCGGGCGCGCTCGGCCCATTCGGCCCACTCGTCCCGCTCAGCCCGCTCAGCCCGCTCGACGTGATCTCGGCGTGCCGGTTGCGCCTGGGGAGGGCGGGGGCCTCGGGCCGTTCGGTGGTCGGAGGCTCGCTGCTCTGGTCGTCGAGGCGGTCGGCCACGTCGGTGCTCCGGCGCAGCGGGTTCGCGCCTCGGCGGCGGGTGGGCAGTGGGGCCGGTCCCAGTGGTGCGGCCGGCTGAGGGCGCGACCGGCTCGGGCCAGTCGGGGCCTCCTCGTCCGGCTCCTCGCGCCGGCCTCGCTGCTCGGTGACCGGGCGTCCGTGGGAGCTGACCAGCTTGGGGGTCAGGCGGCGCGGCATGGGGACCGCGGCGTCGAGGTCGTCGTCGGCCCGGTCCGTAGCGCCCGGCTCGGCGTGCCGGGGGGCCGTCTCCTCGTCCGTGCGGAGGGAGCGGCGCGGGCGGAACAGTCCGCCGCGTTCGCTGTCCTCCTCGTCGAGGGCGCCCGGGAAGTCGCCGAGGGCGTCGAGGTCGACGGGAGCCTCCAGTTCGACCGGGCCGTCCAGGAGCGCCGCCGGCAGGCTGGGCAGCTTCCCCTGCGCCTGGGAGAGCGGTGCGCGGCGGGCCTCCTCCAGCTCGGCCTCCTTGGAGGGCCGGGGCCGGTCGAGGCGGAAGCCGATGCCGTTGGTGTCCGGGACGTCGTCCGTCAGCAGCGTGTCGGGGATGAAGACAACGGCCGTGGTGCCCCCGTAGGGGGACGGCTGGAGGGAGACCCGGACGTGCTGCCGCTGGGCGAGCCGGCTGACCACGAACAGGCCCAGCCGGTCGGTGTCGGACAGTTCGAACTCCGGTGTCTCGGCGAGCCGGAGGTTGGCGTCCAGGAGCGCGTCGGCGGCCATGCCGAGGCCGCGGTCGTGGATCTCCAGGGTGAAGCCGTTGGCGACGCGCTCGCCGAGCACCTGGACGGCGGTGTGCGGCGGGGAGAACACCGTGGCGTTCTCCAGGAGTTCGGCGACGAGGTGCGTGAGGTCTGCGACGGCCGGGCCGGTGACGGCGACCCGGGGCAGTCGGCGGACCTCGATGCGCTCGTAGTCCTCGACCTCGGCGACGGCGGCGCGTACGACGTCCATGAGCTGGACGGGTTTGCGCCACTGCCGGGAGGGGGCGGCACCGGAGAGGATCACCAGGCCCTCGGCGTGCCGGCGCATGCGGGTGGTCAGGTGGTCGAGGCGGAAGAGGTCGGCGAGTTCGTCGGTGTCCTCGGTCCGCCGCTCCATGGCGTCGAGCAGGGTGAGCTGCTTGTGCAGGAGGACCTGGCTGCGGCGGGCGAGGTTCACGAAGACCTCGGACACGCCGGCCCGGAGCTCAGCCTGTTTGACGGCGGCCTCGACGGCGGCGCGTTGCAGGGTGTTGAGGGCCTGGCCGACCTCGCCGATCTCGTTCTTGTCGTACTCCAGGCGCGGGACCTCGGTCTCCACGTCGATCTGTTCGCCCACGGAGAGGCGGCGCATCACGCTGGGCAGCCGGACGCCGGACGCCTCGTGGGCCTCCAGGCGCAGTTGTCGCAGGTCGCGGATGAGGCCGCGGCCGACGCGCACGGACAGGACGAGCGAGAAGAGCAGGGCGGCGAGGCCGAGGAGGCCGGCGACGGCGGCCTTGACGATGACGGCCATGGCGTCGGGGCGGACGCGGTCCTGATAACGGTCGCCGGCCTGGTCGTTGAGCGTGGCGAGCTCGTCGAGGGCGCTGCCCGCGGCGGCGTCCCAGCTCTTGGCGCTCACCGCGCCGGGGGGCGGGCCGGGGTCGGAGGAGATGACGGCCTGTTCCGCCGACCGCAGCGGGGCGGTGGTGGCGTTCTTCCAGAAGCGTTCGTAGCGTTCGCGCTCCGCCGCCGGCAGCACCGGCAGGCTGATGTCGTACATCATGGTGCGCTGCGCGGCGAGGTCGGAGACGTCGCGGATCTCCTCGCGGGAGAGTCTTCCGACCACCAGGGCGGAGCCCAGCAGGGCGTCCTCGCGGGAGAGCAGTTCGCGGGCGCGGGTGATGTTCACCAGGACCCGGGCCTGCTTGTCCAGCTCCACGCTGTCGACGCCGTCCATGGAGGCCAGCAGGGCGTAGCAGGGGTCGACGAGACGGTTGTAGAGGTCGAGGGCCTGGGTCCTGTCGACCGTGCCCTCCTCGACGCTGCGGCGCAGGGAGTCGATGCCATCCAGCGCGTCCAGGATGGTGGTGAGGTGTTCGTCCTCGTCGGCGTCCAGTCCGTCGCGGACGTCGGGGTCCTTGGCGTTCTCCCGGATCTTGACGATGGCGTCGTCGGTAGCGCTGCGTGTGCTGCGCAGCGCGGACAGCGCGTCGGAGGCCCGGGGGTCGGCGAGATAGACGAGGGTCTGCCGGCGTTCCTGCTGGAGGACCCGGACGGTGTCCTCGGTGGGATAGCCGATCTTCTCGACGACGGACGACACGTGGAACAGCTGGGCGACTTCCCGGCCCGTGAGTACCGTGGCGAAGCCCCAGATCGCGATCAGGGACACCAGCGGCACGAGGAGCAGCGCCACGATCTTCCGGCGGATCGATTTCCCGCGAAAGCGCATGGCCTCCCCCAGCTCGACCCCCACCGGCAGGGGTACAGATGTGCGTCAACAAACGGCGCGAGCCTACTACTGACCCACACGCAACTCGAAGACCCGTCCGGAAGATGAACTTCCGCACCGAGGGCGAGACATGGTGAGTTGTCCGCCCATTGGAGGAGATTGCCTCCTGTCTTTCCTCGGCGGCCGCCGACAAGGACGTGATCGGTCCGACTGACCAGTTGGCCGGAATTTTGCGTTCGTTGGGAATCTTGAAGGGGATTCGTTCGTCGTACTTGTTGGGAGTTGGGGGCGGAATCGGCCACAGGAGCCGCAACCCGCACCCGGGCGGCGTAAATCAGCGCAAGCCGGGCAGCCACTGGGGAGCCGGGTCTTCGGACGCGGGGCGAGCGGTCTGCTGGCGGTGGGGAGTGACACGGTGATGGGCACGGCGGAGCGACAAGAGACGCTGCCGGACGGCGGGGCGGCGCGTGCGACGGCGCGGCGGCAACTCGAGGCGCCGGATCACGACATTCCGACGGACAGGGACGGAACGGCTGCGTACCGGAGTGCGGCCGAACCCGTTGAGCGCGGTGGGCGCGGTGGGCGCGGCGCGGCACAAGAGCAGCCCGAATACCGGCCGTTGTGGATCGAGGAGCCCGCGCGGCGGCGCCGGTTGCCCGATCCGGTGCGGACGTCGGCGGTGCGGGCGGTGCTGATCATCGCCGTGACGCTGATCCAGGCGATGGTGGCCTTCCTGTGCACCATGGCCGGTTCCTGGCTGGCGTTCCCCATGGTGATCAGCAGCGTCGTCAGCACCGTGGTGGCCACCTGGGGCGCCCTCGACGTCTGGGTGACCCGCCAGGTGTGGAACCAGCGGCATGGCGTGGTGTCCACGCCCAGCAGCACCGCGCGTGCCCTGCGGCGCGAGCGGCGCAAGGCACGGCGACAGGCGCGGGCCGCCGAGCGGGCCCAGGAGCGAATACGTCGGCAGGGCGGCGCGGGCCAGCTGTCGCACTCCTGAGGACCGGTTCACGGCGGTCCGGCAAACGACTCACGGCGGTCCGGCTCACGGCGGTCCGGCTCACGGCGCACGCCGTCCGGGCCTCCTCCGGGCCCGTGGCGTTCAGAGCGCGGCCGGCTGCGGCCTGCTCCCTCCGCGGACGAGTTCCCGTCGCGCCCGCATGAAGGGGCGCGGCCGGTCCACGGAGAGCACCGCGGTGGTACGCCCGTCCCGTTCGTACAGGGCGAGGAAGCCGCCCTCGGCCGGTGCGCCGTCGGCGAGTTCGCCCTCGGCGATGCGGACGGTGTCCCCGTCCTGTCGACGGCCGGCGAACTGGATGCGGGCGCCGTACTGGTCCGACCAGAAGTACGGCAGTGAGCCCACGGTCTGAAGCGTGCGTCCGGCGAGCAGATTGGCCACGGCGACCCGGGGTTGCTCCGTCGCGGACGTCCAGTGTTCGGCGCGGGTGCCGCCGACGCGGGCGACATCGCCGACGGCGACCACCTGCGGCAGGGCCGTCACACAGCCGTCGTCGCACAGCACACCGTCGTGCAGGGCGAGCGTCGAGCCCGCCAGCCAGGCGGTGTTGGGAGTGGCGCCGATGCCGACGATCACTGTGTCGGCGGGCAGGACCCGGCCGTCGGAGAGTGCGACGCCGGTGACGGCGGCGGTGCCGCGCAGTCCGGCCACCCCGGTGCCCGTGACCAGGTCCACCTCGCCCCGCCGGTGGAGCGCGGCGCACACGGCGGCCATCTCGGCGCCGAGGTGGGGCACGAGCGGGAGCGGAGCGGCCTCGACGACGGTGACGGCGTGGCCGAGGGCGGCGCAGGAGGACGCGGTCTCGGCACCGATGAAGCCGCCGCCGATGACGACGACCTGACGCGGACCGCCGCCGAGTTCGTCGCGCAGGGCACGGGCGTCGTCGAGGGTGCGCAGGGTGTGCACCCCGGTGAGACGGGAGCCCGGGAGGCGGCGGGCCGAGGCCCCGGTGGCGATGACGACGCCGTCGGTGGACACCGTACGGCCGTCGTCGAGCAGCACGGTCCGGCCGCGGGCGTCGAGGCCACGGGCCCGTTTGCCGAGCAGCCACTCGGCGTCGAGCCCGGTGGTCTCCTCATCGTCCGTGAGGGCGAGGTGGTCCTCGCTCGCGCGGCCGGTGAGGAAGTCCTTGGAGAGGGGAGGCCGGTCGTACGGGCGGTGAGGTTCGTCGCCGACGATCACCAGGCGTCCGTCGAAGCCCTGGGAGCGCAGTTCCCGGGCCGCGTACAGACCGGAGAGGGAGGCGCCGACCACGGTCACGGTCCTCATGCGGCGGTACCCTCCTCCGCGGCGACGTGGACATGGATCATGCCGTCGTCGACGCTGACGCGATGGGTGCGGACGGGGCGCCGGGCCGGGAGGCAGGTCGGCTGTCCGGTGCGGAGATCGAATGAAGCCGCGTGCAGCGGGCATTCGACCAGACAGCCCTCCAGCCAGCCCTCGGAGAGGGAGGCGTCCTGGTGGGTGCAGGTGTCGTCGATGGCGTACAGCTCGCCGTCCTCGGTGCGGAACACGGCGATGGGCGGTGTCGTCCCGACGCGGACGGACTCGCCCTCGGGGAGGTCTTCGAAGCGGCAGACGGGAATCACGGGCCCCCCTCTCGGTCCGGGACGCTCGGTCCGGACCTGTGTGGTCCAGGTTGATCAGGGAGTGCGGACCGCCGTTGGTCCGACAGCAGGCAGTGTGGAAGCAAGGAGTTGTGCTCGAGCGAGGAGTTCAGTCGGCGCCGGACCTTTGCCGAACCTTCGTCGAACCTTCGTCGGTCCGACCCGGTCACGCCGATCCGTGCTGTTCGGCCCCCTACCGGGCGCCGGACGCTTCGGTAACATGATGTTTCGTATGACGCATGAGCGAGCGCCATGCGCAACAGAATCCGGGCGGGACGACCGTCGCGTCAAGGGTTTCCCGCAGATGCGGCCCGAACCGGGCCCCAAGGTGGTTGAGAGTTGAGCCATGACCCGCACGCAGAAGCAGTCCGACCGTAGCGAGGAGAAGGCCGCGAACCCGGAGAAGAACGGCAGAGGGGCAGCCAGCGCCGTCCAGTCGGTGGACCGCGCCGTGAGCGTGCTGGAGATCCTGGCCCGGCACGGCGAGGCGGGCGTCACCGAGATCGCCGACGAGCTGGACGTGCACAAGTCCACCGCGTTCCGGCTGCTCGGCGTCCTGGAGAACCGCGGTCTGGTGGCCCAGGCCAAGGACCGCGGCAAGTACTACCTGGGCGCCGGCGTACTACGCCTGGCGGGGGCGGCGGCAGTACGGCTGGACATCTCGCAGGAGGGCGTCCCGGTCTGCCGGGAAGTCGCCGACGAGCTGGGCGAGACGGTGAACATCGCGGTCCTGGACGACGATGCGGCGGTCAACATCATGCAGGCCCGCGGCACCGCGTCCGTGACAGCGCAGAACTGGCTGGGCAGACGCACCCCGTTGCACGCCACCTCCAGCGGCAAGGTGCTCCTCGCGCACATGCCGCCCACCCTGCGCGAGGGCCTGCTCGCGCGCTCTCTGCCGCGCTTCACGGAGCGGACCATCACCGGCACCTCCGTGCTGCGGAGCGAGCTGGAGGCCGTGGTGGAGCAGGGCTACGGCATCGCCGTCGAGGAACTGGAGCTGGGCCTGGCCGCCGTGGCCGCCCCGATCCGCTCGCACGACGGCAAGGTCATCGCCGCCATCAGCGTCTCGGGGCCGGTGTACCGCCTGACCAGCGACCAGCTGCCGGAGCTGGCCAAGCGCGCGGTGGAGGCCGGAGCCGAGCTCTCACGGCGGATGGGATACGGCTTCTAGCCGACTCGGCCACAACGTCCGAACGGCCGCCGAACAGCCACCGCGCGAACGCGAAACCAGCGGCGCGGGACCGGGAATCTCCTGGTCCCGCGCCGTCGTGTGTCCGGCTTGTTTCGCCCCGACCCGTTCCTTTTGCCAAGGGTTAACTCGCACCTCTTGACGGCCCTCGACGGCGTTCCCACTATGTTCCTCATAGCGCAACCCATCGTGCATTGCGCAACAGCAGAGGAGCTTGGTCGTGCCACACGAGGTCCGTGCCGTAGTCGCTGTGAAGAAGGGCGCACCCGTCGAGGTGCAGACGATCATCGTCCCCGACCCGGGTCCCGGAGAGGTGCTCGTCGCCGTGCAGGCCTGCGGGGTCTGTCACACGGACCTGCACTACCGGGAAGGCGCGATCAACGACGACTTCCCGTTCCTGCTGGGCCATGAGGCGGCCGGCACGATCGAGGCGGTCGGGGAAGGGGTCACGGACCTCAAGCCCGGTGACTACGTGGTGCTGGCGTGGCGTGCGCCCTGCGGTTCCTGCCGTTCCTGTCGCCGTGGCCGCCCCTGGTACTGCTTCGACTCCCGCAACGCCACCCAGCCGATGACCCTGCTGGACGGCACCCCGCTCAGCAACGCCCTCGGCATCGGCGCCTTCGCCGAGAAGACCCTGGTCGCGGCGGGCCAGGCGGTGAAGATCGACCCGGCCGCCCGCCCCGAGGCCGCGGGTCTCATCGGCTGCGGCGTGATGGCGGGGTACGGCGCCGCGGTCAACACCGGCAAGGTCGGCCGCGGCGACTCGGTCGCCGTCATCGGCTGCGGCGGCGTCGGCAACGCGGCCATCGCGGGCGCCTGCCTGAACGGTGCCATGAAGGTCATCGCCGTGGACATCGACGACAAGAAGCTCGACCAGGCGGAGAAGTTCGGCGCCACGCACACCGTCAACTCCCGTGGCACGGACCCAGTTGAGGCGGTCCGCGCACTCACCGACGGCCACGGCGTGGACATCGCGATCGACGCGGTGGGCCGCCCGGAGACCTTCAAGCAGGCCTTCTACATGCGCGACCACGCGGGCCTGCTGGTCCAGGTCGGCGTGCCCTCCCCCGAGATGAAGGTCGAGCTCCCGCTGATCGACGTCTTCTCGCGCGGCGGCGCCATCAAGTCGTCCTGGTACGGCGACTGCCTGCCGAGCCGCGACTTCCCGTTCCTGATCGACCAGTACCTGTACGGGCTGCTGGACCTGAACGCCTTCGTCAGCGAGACCATCGCACTCGACCAGGTCGAGGAGGCCTTCGGCAAGATGCACCGCGGTGAGGTGCTCCGCTCGGTGGTGGTCCTGTGAGCGACAAGGACCACGCGGTACGCATCGACCGGGTCGTCACGAAGGGCACCTTCAGCCTGGACGGCGAGACCTTCGACGTCGACAACAACGTCTGGCTGGTCGGCGACGACGAGCAGGTGCTGATCGTCGACGCCGCCCATGACGCCCGTGCGATCCACCAGGCGGTCGCGGGCCGGCATGTCACCGCCATCGCCTGCACCCACGCCCACGACGACCACGTCGACGCGGCGGCCGAGCTCTCCGTCCTGACCGGTGCACCGGTCCTGCTGCACGCCGACGACCACGAGCTCTGGTCCCACACCCACCCCGGCCGCAAACCGGACGGCGAGCTGACCGACGGCCGGATCCTGACCGTGGCCGGCATCGAGGTCCACGTCATCCACAACCCCGGGCACACCTGGGGCAGTTGCTCGCTGTACGCCCCGTTCCTGAACGCCGTGTTCACCGGCGACACGCTCTTCCACGGCGGCCCCGGCGCCACCGGCCGCTCCTACTCGGACCGCCCCACCATCGAGGCGTCCATCCGCAACCGGCTGCTCACCCTGCCCGGCGACACCGCCGTCCACACCGGGCACGGCCAGGACACGACGATCGCCGCCGAGCGGCCCAACGTGCCCGCCGCATAAGCGACTTCCCCGTCCCCCTGCCATCCCCGCCACCGCAAGGAGGGGCATGTCCAGCACGCCCGAAAACCACCCTCACTCCCCCCGTGTGGTCATCGTCGGCGCCGGCATCGTCGGCTGTTCCCTCGCCGACGAACTGACCGCCCGCGGCTGGACCGACGTCACCGTCCTGGAACAGGGCCCGCTGCCCGCCCCCGGCGGCTCCACCTCGCACGCGCCCGGCCTCGTCTTCCAGACCAGCCCGTCGAAGACGCTCGCCGAGTTCGCCAAGTACACCGTCGAGAAGTTCGTCTCCCTCGAAGTGGACGGCCTCCCCTGCTTCAACCAGGTCGGCGGCCTGGAGCTCGCCACCACCCCGGAGCGCCTCGCCGAACTGCACCGCAGGGCCGGTTACGCCGCCGCCTGGGGCATCCGCGGCGAGATCGTCAGTGCCGCCCGCTGCAAGGAGCTCTGGCCGCTGCTCGACGAGTCGGTGGTGCTCGGCGGCTTCCACACCCCCGACGACGGCCTCGCCCGCGCCCTGCTCGCGTCCCGTGCCCAGATGGACCGGGCCACGGAAAGGGGCGCCCGCTTCCTGGAGCGCCACACGGTCACCGGGATCGAGAAGGAAGGCGGCAAGGTCACCGCCGTGGTCACCGACCAGGGCACCTTCCCCGCCGACCACGTCGTCTCCGCGGCCGGATTCTGGGGCCCGGTCATCGGCCGCATGGCGGGCATCGACATCCCCCTGCAGCCGCTCGCGCACCAGTACGCGAAGACCAAGCCGCTCCCCGAACTCCAGGACCACGAGGCGGAGGCCTCCAGGCCGATCCTCCGCTTCCAGGACCGCGACCTCTACTTCCGCGAGCACACCGACCGCTTGGGCATCGGCTCCTACGCTCACCAGCCCCTGCCGGTCGACCCGTTCGCCGTCCTGCCGTACGACGAGGCCCGGGCGCAGAACCTGGACATGCCCTCCTCCTTTCCCTTCACCGAGGAGGACTGGGCGCCGAGCTGGGAGGACTGCCGCTGGCTGGTCCCCGCCCTGCGGGACGCCGAGATCGAGGCCGGCTTCAACGGCGTCTTCTCCTTTACTCCCGACGGCATGCCGGTCGTCGGCGAGTCGCGGCAACTGCGCGGCTTCTGGCTGGCCGAGGCCGTGTGGGTCACCCACTCCGCCGGTGTGGCGAAGGCCGTCGCCGAGTGGATGGTCGACGGACGGCCCGCCCTCGACCTGCACGAGTGCGACCTCACGCGTTTCGAGGAGGCGCAGCGTTCACCGTCGTACATCCGTGAACGCGGTTCACAGCAGTTCGTCGAGGTGTACGACGTCCTCCACCCGCTCCAGCCCATGGAGCAGCCGCGCCCCCTGCGCGTCAGCCCCTTCTACGCCCGTCAGCAGCAGCTGGGCGCGTACTTCCTGGAGGGCGGCGGCTGGGAGCGCCCGCACTGGTACGAGGCGAACGCGCCCCTCGCCGAAGGACTGGAGCTCCCCGAGCGCGACGCCTGGTCGGCCCGGTACTGGTCCCCGATCGCGGCCGCCGAAGCGAAGGCAACCCGCGAAAAGGTCGCCCTCTACGACATGACCCCCCTGCGGCGCCTCGAAGTCACCGGCCCCGGAGCCCTCGACTTCCTGAACCGCATGACCACCAACAACCTCCGCAAGAAGCCCGGCGCAGTCACCTACACCCTCCTCCTCGACGAGACCGGCGGCGTCCGCTCCGACCTAACCATCGCCCGCCTCGCCCCCGACCGCTTCCAGGTCGGCGCCAACTCACCCGGCGACCTCGACTGGCTGGCCCGCTACGCCCCGGCCGACGTCCACCTCAAGGACATCACCTCCGGAACCTGCTGCATCGGCGTCTGGGGCCCCCTCGCCCGGGACCTCGTCCAGCCCCTGACCCGCGACGACTTCTCGCACGAGGCCTTCGGCTACTTCCGCGCGAAGGAGACGTACCTCGGGCACGTCCCGATGACGGCGATGCGCCTGTCGTACGTCGGCGAGCTCGGCTGGGAGCTCTACACCACCGCCGACCTGGGCCTGCGCCTGTGGGACACGCTGTGGGAGGCCGGCCGGGACCTCGGCGTGATCGCGGCCGGCCGCTCGGCCTTCAACTCCCTGCGCCTGGAGAAGGGGTACCGGGCTTGGGGCACCGACATGACCGACGAGCACTCCCCGTACGAGGCGGGCGTCGGCTTCGCGGTCCGGGCCGACAAGGAGTTCGTGGGGCGCGAGGCGCTCACCGACGCGCCCCTCACCCGCAAGCTCACGCCCCTCCTCCTCGACGACCCCGCCGCCGTGGTCCTCGGCAAGGAGCCGGTCTACGTCGACGGCGCCCCCGCCGGCTACGTGACGAGCGCCGCGTACGGCTACACGCTCGGCCGCTGCATCACGTACGCCTGGCTGCCGGCCGGACTCACCACCGGCACCGGCGTGCACATCGAGTACTTCGGCGAGAAGGTCCCGGCGACGGTCGCCGACGAGCCCCTCTTCGACCCGAAGATGACCCGCATCCGCCGATGACGACCGCCGACCACCGCCGACCACCGCTGTCGATGACTGACGCACCCCCAGGAGGCATGCAGTGTCCCCCACTTACGACGTGATCGTCATCGGTCTCGGCGGCATGGGCAGCGCCGCCGCCCACCATCTGTCCGCGCGCGGCGCCCGCGTGCTGGGCCTGGAGAAGTTCGGCCCGGTGCACAACCGGGGCTCCAGCCACGGCGGTTCGCGGATCACCCGGCAGTCGTACTTCGAGGACCCGGCGTACGTGCCGCTGCTGCTGCGCGCCTACGAGCTGTACGAGGACCTGGAGCGGGCCACCGGCCGGGAGATCGCGATCCTCCCCGGCGGCGTGATGGTCGGCCGCCCCGACTCCCGGACCGTCTCCGGCTCGCTGCTCTCCGCCCAGCAGTGGGATCTCCCGCACGAGATGCTGGACGCGAAGGAGATCCGCCGCCGCTTCCCGACGCTCGCGCCCAAGGACGACGAGGTGGCGCTGTTCGAGAAGAAGGCCGGTCTCGTACGGCCCGAGAACACGGTCGCCGCGCATCTCCAGCTCGCCACCCGGCAGGGCGCCGACCTGCACTTCGAAGAGCCGATGACCCGCTGGGAGCCGTACAAGGACGGTGTCCGCGTCCACACGGCCGAGAACACCTACACCGCCTCCCAACTGGTGATCTGCCCGGGCGCGTGGGCGCCGCGGCTGCTCACCGACATCGGGGTGCCGTTCACCATCGAGCGGCAGGTCATGTACTGGTTCCAGCCGACCGGCGGTGTCCAGCGGTTCGTCCCCGAGAACCACCCCATCTACATCTGGGAGGACGCGGCCGGCGTCCAGGTCTACGGCTTCCCGTCCATCGACGGCCCCGATCTCGGCGCCAAGGTCGCCTTCTTCCGCAAGGGCGAGGTCACCACTCCGGAGACCATCGACCGCACGGTCCACGAGGACGAGATCAAGGCGATGGCCGACCACATGGCCGGCTGCATCCCGGATCTGCCCGGCACCTTCCTCAAGGCCGCCACCTGCATGTACTCCAACACCCCGGACGAGCACTTCGTCATCGCCCGGCACCCCGCGCACCCCGAGTCGGTCACCGTGGCCTGCGGGTTCTCCGGGCACGGCTTCAAGTTCGTGCCCGTCGTCGGCGAGATCCTCGCCGACCTCGCCCTGACCGGCACCACCGAGCACCCCATCGGCCTGTTCGACCCCTCCCGCCTCGCCGCCGCGCCCGCCTGAGGAGCCCGCCCGTGACGACGACCCCCGCCCCCGAGAGCCCGCTCTCCGAGGCCCACCAGATCTCCCCCAGCCTGATCGCCACGCTGCCCGGGGACTACTACACCGACCCGGAGATCTTCCGGCAGGAGCAGGAGCACCTGTTCGAGTCGATGTGGTTCTGCGCCGTGCGCAGCGCCGACCTCGCCAAACCGGGCGCCTTCCGCACCGTCCAGATCGGCCGCGAGAACGTGCTCATCACGCGCGGCCGCAAGGGCGAGCTGCGCGCCTTCCTCAACGTCTGCCGCCATCGCGGCGCCCGGCTGTGCATGGAGGAGTCCGGCGAGGTCCGGCGCAACCTCCAGTGCCCGTACCACGCGTGGACGTACGACCTCGACGGCAAGTTGATCGCCGCGCCCAACTTGATCAAGATGCCGGACGTCGACCGGGTCGAGTACGGATTGATCAAGGTGTCGCTGCGCGAATGGCTCGGCTACGCCTGGGTGTGCCTCGCCGACGAACCGCCCTCCTTCGAGGAGACGGTCATGCACGCCGCCGTGGAACGGCTCGGCGACGTGGCGGCGATCGACCACTACGGCACCGAGAACCTCGCGCTCGGCAAGCGGATCGTGTACGACGTGAAGGCGAACTGGAAGCTGATCGTCGAGAACTTCATGGAGTGCTACCACTGCGCGACGATCCACCCCGAACTCACGGATGTACTCCCGGAGTTCGCCGACGGCTACGCGGCCCAGTACTACGTGGGCCACGGCGCCGAGTTCGGCGAGGAGGTCAAGGGCTTCACGGTGGACGGCAGCGAGGGCTTCGCCAAGCTGCCCTCGGTCTCCGAGGACCAGGACCGCCGCTACTACGCCATCACGGTGAAGCCGACGGTGTTCATCAACCTCGTACCGGACCATGTCATCCTGCACCGCATGTTCCCGATGTCCGAGGACCGCACGGTCGTCGAGTGCGACTGGCTGTACGCGCCTCAGGTGGTGGAGTCCGGGGCGGACGTGTCGAAGTCGGTGGAGCTTTTCCACCGGGTGAACGAGCAGGACTTCGAGGCCTGTGAAAGGACGCAGCCCGCGATGGCGTCGCGGGCGTACCGCCGGGGTGGTGTGCTGGTCCCCAACGAGCACCACATCGGGATCTTCCACGAGTGGCTCGTGGCGAAGCTGGGAGGCGGCCATGCCTGACCTGTTCATTGACGGCGAGTGGCGAAGTGCGGTCGACGAACGCACCCGCGAGATCCGCTGCCCCGCCGACGGTTCCCTCGTGGGGGTCGTGGACGAGGCGGGCGGGAAGGACACGGTGGAGGCGATCGCCGCCGCCCGCCGGGCCTTCGACGAGGGGCCGTGGCCGCATACGTCCCCGAACGAGCGCGGTGACCTGCTGCTGCGGGTCGCCGACCTGCTGATCCGGGACAAGGACGCGCTCGCCCGCGCCGAGTCCCTGGACACCGGCAAGCGGCTCGTCGAGAGCGAGTACGACATCGACGACATCGCGAACTGCTTCCGCTACTTCGGGCGGCTGGTGGCGAGCGAGACCGGGCGGGTCATCGACACGGGGACCGAGGGCGTCGACAGCCGGGTGGTGTACGAGCCGGTCGGCGTCTGCGCGCTGATCACGCCGTGGAACTACCCGCTTCTGCAGACGGCCTGGAAGGTCGCCCCGGCGCTCGCGGCCGGCAACACCTTCGTACTGAAGCCGAGCGAACTGACCCCGCACACCGCGATCCACCTGATGCGGCTCCTCGCGGAGGCCGGGCTGCCCGCCGGTGTCGGCAACCTGGTTCTCGGCGCCGGTCCGGAGGCCGGTGCCCCGCTCGGCGACCATCCGGACGTGGACCTCGTCTCCTTCACCGGCGGCCTGCAGACCGGTCGCCGCCTCATGGTGGCCGCGGCCGGGACGGTGAAGAAGGTCGCGCTCGAACTCGGCGGCAAGAATCCCAACATCGTCTTCGCCGACGCGGACTTCGACACGGCCGTGGACATGGCGCTGACGGCCGTGTTCCTGCACTCCGGGCAGGTCTGCTCGGCGGGGGCGCGGCTACTGGTCGAGGACTCCCTGCACGACCGGTTCGTGGACGAGGTGGTACGCCGGGCCTCGGAGATCAGGCTCGGGGGCCCGTTCGACGAACAGGCGCAGACCGGGCCGCTGATCTCGGCAGCACACCGCTCGAAGGTCGAGGCGTACGTCGCCAAGGGCCTGGAGGAGGGGGCGGTGCTGCGCTGCGGGGGCGCGCGGCCGTCCGGGCCGGGCTTCGACGACGGCTTCTACTACCCGCCGACCGTGCTGGACGAGTGCACCCCGGGGATGTCGGTGGTCCAGGAGGAGTCCTTCGGGCCGGTCCTCACCGTCGAACGCTTCACCAGCGAGGACGAGGCGGTGCGCGTCGCGAACGACACCATCTACGGCCTCGCCGGCGCCGTCTGGACGAGCGACGAGGCCAAGGCGGCCCGGGTCGCGGGGCGGCTGCGGCTCGGCACCGTCTGGATCAACGACTACCACCCCTACGTACCGCAGGCGGAGTGGGGCGGATTCAAGCAGTCGGGCTTCGGCCGCGAACTCGGGCCGTCGGGCCTGGCCGAGTACCGCGAGACGAAGCACATCTGGCGCAACACGGCCCCGGCACCGCAGGGTTGGTTCGGCTAACCCATGCGTAACATCCCGCACACGCCCCCCACGTATAACCCCCCTCATTGATCCCGGCACCCGCGCCGAGCCGCTCACCTCCCCTCCTCCGGCCCACCAGGAGTCCGCTCATGACGACAACCGAGCAACCACCGTCCGGTCAAAGAGACGACGCCGAACTCGCCGAGTTCGGATACAAACCCGAACTCAAGCGCACCCTCGGCAACTTCCACACCTTCGCCGCCGGAATCAGCTACATCTCGATCCTCACCGGCACCTTCCAGCTGTTCTACTTCGGCTACGGCAGCGGCGGCCCCGCCTACTGGTGGTCGTGGCCGATGGTCTTCGTCGGCCAGTTCATGGTCGCCCTGTGTTTCGCGGAACTGGCCGCCCGCTATCCCGTGGCGGGCTCGGTCTACAACTGGTCGAAGAAGATAGGCAATCCGCATCTGGGCTGGCTGGCCGGCTGGATGATGTTGATCGCGTCCATCGTGTCCATCTCGGCCGTCGCGCTGGCCTACCAGTTGACGCTCCCGCAGATCTCGTCAACGTTCCAGTTCATAGGTGACGGCACCGGCAAGTACGACGTGGCGACCAACGCGGTCGTCCTCGCCACCGTGTTGATCCTCTTCACGACCCTGGTGAACGCCTTCGGTGTGAAGCTGATGGCCACCATCAACAGCGCGGGCGTGCTCATCGAGCTGATCGCCACCGTCGTCCTCATCGTGATGTTCGCCGTACACATCACGCGGGGACCGCAGGTGGTGACCGAGACGGCGGGCACCGGGGCCGGGCACCAGGCGGGCTACATGGGCGCCTTCCTGGTGGCCTCGCTGGCGTCCGCGTACGTGATGTACGGCTTCGACACGGCCGCCTCGCTCGGCGAGGAGTCCCTCGACCCGTCCCGCAACGCGCCGCGCGCCATCATCCGCGCCATCGTCGCCTCGTTCGTCCTGGGCGGCCTGATCCTGCTGCTCGCGCTGATGAGCGTCTCCAGCCTGAAGGGCGAGCAGCTGTCGACGGACGGCCTGCAGTACATCGTCCTCGACGTGCTCGGATCGACGGCCGGAAAGGCGATGCTGTGGTGCGTGCTGATCGCGGTCACCGTGTGCGCGCTGGCCGTCCACACGGCGGCGATCCGCCTCACCTTCGCGATGGCCCGTGACAACAACCTGCCCGCGTCCTCCCGGCTGGCCAAGGTCAGCCCGCGCTTCCAGACCCCGGTGCTGCCCGCGGTGATCATCGGCATCCTCGCCGTGGCGATCCTCGTCGTGAACATCCGCCAGCCGCAGATCTTCACCGTCGTCACCAGCATCGGCATCATCATGATCTACCTCGCCTACCTCGGCGTCACCGCGCCGATGCTGGTGGCCCGGCTGCGCGGCAAGTGGCAGCCCGCGGGCGACGGAAAGTTCTCGCTGGGCCGCTGGGGGCTGCTCGTCAACATCGTCGCCGTGGTCTGGGGCACGGCCATGACGATCAACCTGATCTGGCCGCGGGCCGAGGTCTACAACGCGGCCGCTCCGTTCCACTGGTACCTGCGCTGGGGCGCGGTGCTGTTCGTCGCGGTCATCATGGGCGGCGGCTTCGCCTACTACTGGTTCGTGCAGCGGCACCGCACCGGCGTCCTCGCCGAGCACCAGCTGCAGCCCACCGCCACCACGACTCCCCTCTCCGCCCCGGCGGCCGACTGAAGGAGGTCAACTACTCATGAGCACCGATGAGTTCGACTATGTGGTGGTCGGCGGCGGCACCGCGGGCAACGTGGTGGCGGCCCGGCTCTCCGAGGATCCCTCGGTCACGGTGTGCGTCCTGGAGGCGGGTCCGAGCGACGTCGGCGACGAGGACGTCCTCAAACTCGAGCGCTGGATGGGTCTGCTGGAGTCCGGCTACGACTGGGACTACCCGGTCGAGCTACAGGCGAGCGGCAACAGCTTCATGCGGCACGCCCGGGCGAAGGTCCTGGGCGGCTGTTCGTCCCACAACTCCTGCATCGCCTTCTGGGCACCGGCCGAGGACCTCGACGACTGGGCCGCCGGAGGCTGCACGGGGTGGAGCGCCGTCGACCTCTTCCCGCTCTACCGGCGGCTGGAGAACAACGACGCTCCCGGCGACCACCACGGCCGCACCGGACCCGTCAAGCTGCGCACGCTGAAGAGCGACGACCCGTGCGGCACGGCCCTGCTGGAGGCGTGCGCGCAGGCGGGAATCCCGACGACGCCCTTCAACACCGGCTCGACGGTGGTCCGGGGCGCCAACTGGTTCCAGATCAACTCCGACGAGAACAACATCCGCCAGTCGTCCTCGGTCGCCTACCTCCACCCGGTCATGGGCAAGCGACCGAATCTGGAGGTACGGACGCGGGTGCGGGCCAAGAAGCTCGTGCTCGACGGCCGACGGTGCGTGGGCGCCGAGTATCTGGACCCCGATCTGATCCACACCCGGACGGTACGGGCCCGCCGCGAGGTGATCGTGTCGTGCGGGGCGATCGACACCCCGAAGCTGCTGATGCTGTCCGGCATCGGACCGGCCGAACACCTGCGCGAGGTCGGCGTCGAGGTCGTCGTCGACTCGGCGGGCGTCGGCGAGAACCTCCAGGACCACCCCGAGGGCGTCATCATGTGGGACGCCAAGCAGCCGATGACCACCTCGTCCAGCCAGTGGTGGGAGGCGGGCATCTTCTACGACACCGAGGAGGGCCTGGACCGTCCCGACCTGATGTTCCACTACGGGTCGGTGCCGTTCGACATGAACACCGCCCGCTGGGGCTATCCGACCTCGGAGAACGCGTTCTGCCTCACGCCGAACGTGACGCGGGCGAAGTCGCGGGGAACGGTTCGCCTGCGCACCCTCGACTACCGGGACAAGCCCAAGGTCGACCCGCGGTACTTCACCCACGAGCACGACGTGCGGGTGATGACGTACGGGCTCAAGCTCGCCCGTCGTATCGCCTCGCAGCCCGCGCTGAGCGGCTGGGCGGGCGCGGAACTGGCCCCGGGTCCGGACGTGCAGACGGACGCCGAACTGCTCGACTACATCCACAAGACCCACAACACCGTCTACCACCCGTCCTGCACTGTGAAGATGGGCGCGGACGACGACCCCTCGGCCCCGCTCGACGCGCGGCTGCGGGTCAAGGGGATCGAGGGACTCAGGGTCGCCGACGGGTCCGTCATGCCGGACCTCGTCGCCGTCAACCCGTGCATCACGACGATGATGATCGGCGAGAAGTGCGCGGACCTGTTGAAGGAGGACGCCTGATCAACAGGTTGATCAGACGTTGATCCGCAGGTTGGTCAACTGGCGGTCGGCGCGGGCCGTTTGAACATCCGCGTCGCCGTGATCTCACTGTGCACCGCTTCACCTTCTCCGGCCGGGGCCTGCTGAGGCAGTCCCGGCCGGAGGTGTTCCTCCACGCTGATGTACTTCAGCCCGGCGCGCAGGTCGGCGTCGTTGCGCAACCTGATGACCAGCGGGAACTCGGCGAGCGCGGTCGTGTCGAACAGGCCGGTGGTGTAGAGGAGCTGGACGCCCAGCGCGTCCGACACGGCCCGCTGGAGCTCCAGCAGGTAGGTGGCGTTGGCGCGCCCGATCGGGTTGTCGAGGAACAGCGTGCCGGCGTGCCGGTGCTTGTCGCGTCCCCGGTCGTTGGACCGAAGCGCGGCCATCGTGCAGTACAGGGCGATGGCGGCCGTCAGCAGCTGCCCACCGGAGAACACGTCGCCCATCTGCCCGACGGGCACGCGTTCGGCACGCAGGACGGCGTCCGGCTTGAGGATCTCGACGGCGACGCCCTTGGGATGGAGCGCCGCGCCGACCCCGCGCAGCAGCAGGGACATGCCGTCGCGCCGCAGGTCGGAGTTCTTCTTGACGGCGGCCCGTGTCGCCTCGTCGATGACCTCGCCGAGCCGCTCGGTGAGGGTGGCCTGGTCGGGCTCCTCGAAGCGGATGCGCAGGAACTCCTGCCCGGACCACTCGCCGAGCCCTTCGGGCAACCGGGAGAGCCGCTGGGCGGACCGCAGGGTCGCGAGCGCCGACTCGACGAGCCCTCGCAGGCGGTCCACGATCGAATCCCGGTTGCGTTCCAGCTGCTCCAACTCGTCGGTGAGAACGCGGAGTCGGGGTGCGAAGGCGTCGGCCCACTTCTGGGCGTGCTCGGGCAGCGCGGAGGCGGGAAGTTCGCGGATCTGCTGCCGGGCGGGAGTGCGGACCTGCTCGTAGCGCGTGGAGTTGGCGTGCCGGACGAGGATGTCGCTCGCCTCGCGCACGGCGGCCTCGGCGGTCGACAGGTCGGCGGCGCAGCCGCGCAGGGACCGGCGAGCCTCGGCGGCGGCCTGCCGGGCCTCCTCCGGGCTGCCGGGATACGGCTCGGTCTCCTCCTGCTCCTCCTCCGATGTGTGCTCGCGCAGCAGGTCGCGGAGCATCGCGGCGATCTCGTCGAAGCCGCCGGCCGCGTCCTCGGCGGCCCGGTGCGCGTCGAGGAGTTCGGCGTGCGCCTGCCGGGCCTGGCTCAACGCCTCGGTGCGTGAGGCGAGTTCGGCCGTGGCCGTGCGCAGCAGCGCCTGGGCGTGCTCGGCGTCGCGCGGCCGCAGTTCCTCCGGCAGGTCGGTGTGCGCCTCGCCGTCCTCGGGCGCGTGCCGCTCGGCCTCGCCGCGCAGCCGCCCGAGCTGCTCGCTCGCGTGGGACATCCGGGTCTCCAGAAGCTGCACCAGCTCGTCGGCCCGCGCGACGGCGGCCTGCCGGGACGGGCCGTCGGAGCCGTCGGGCGACTGGAGCAGCTGCTCCGCGCGCGTGCGGACCTTGTTGCTCAGCCGGTCCAGGTCGGCGCGCGCCGCGCTCTCGTCGCTCTCCGCCCGCGCCTGCTCGGCCCGCAGATCGGCGCCGACGCCGACCTTCTCGTAGAGCTGGGAAGCGGCCCGATAGGCCTCACGGAAGGCCGGCAGGGACGCCGTGGGGTCCGCCGCGTCGTTCTCCGGTACGTCGTCGGGGGCGCCCGCGATCTCGGAGCGCTCGGCGCGCAGCGCACGGGCGGTGCGGCGGGCGTCGTCGGCGGCGCGCTGGGCGGCACGCCGGTCCTCGTCGGCGGCGCGGGCACGGTCCAGCAAGGACTGGGCGCGGGCCTCCGACTCGGTGGCCTCGTCGGCGAGTTCGCGCAGCTTGACCTGCCAGCCGGCCCGCTCCCGCAGCCGGAAGGCGAGCCCGGCGAGGGCGTCGGCGGCGCGCCGCGCCTTCTGGGCCGCCTCCTGCCGCTCGTCCCGCACCTGCGCGGCCTCGGCGGCGGCTTCGTCGGCCTCGGCGCGAACGGTCCGTGCCTCGGCGAGTTCGGCCTCGGACTCCTCGGCGAACGCCCGCGTGTCCCGGGCGGCCTGGGCCAGCTCGACGAGCCGCCCGGCCGGGCAGCCGGTGCGCCAGGAGGCGAGCCTCGCCGACAGCTCCCGGTCCTTGCCGAGCCGGGCCGCGAGCGCCCTGATCTCCTCGTCCCGCTCGGCGGCCCGCGCGCGCAGCGCCTGCCGCTCCTCGTCGGCGGCGTGCTCGTCGTGCATGGCCGGGTTCGGCGGTACCAGGAAGACGGCACCGTTCTCGGAGTCGGGGGCCGGCGTCGGCGCGAGGAGGGCGGCCGCCGTACCGACCGCCACGGCCGACCGTGGCAGCAGCGCGGCGTCGCTCAGCGCCTCGCGGGCACGCGCGTGCGTGGCGGGGTCGGTGATGATCACGCCATCGACCAGTTCCGGCCGGGCTGCCAGCACGCGCGCGTGGTCGGCCGGGTCGACGGCCTGCGCGAGGTAGCGCCAGCCGGGCAGCGCGGGGATGCCGTGCTCGCCGAGGTACTCGACGGTCGCCAGCACGTCCGGGCCGGGCGGCAGCAGTCCGCCGTCACCGAGGGCACCGAGGATGCGGGCGTCGTCGGCGGCGGCCGTACGCAGCTCGAAGAGCTGCCGCTCGGCGGAGGAGACCGCGTCGTCGAGCAGCTCGCGCAGCTCGTCGGCGAAACGGTCCAGGTCCTCGGG
Organism: Streptomyces sp. a15; assembly: GCF_059026085.1. NCBI lineage: Bacteria > Bacillati > Actinomycetota > Actinomycetes > Kitasatosporales > Streptomycetaceae > Streptomyces > Streptomyces sp. A15. Next base: position 46,502 of record NZ_JBWLKM010000002.1, read on the forward strand.
GGTGAGTGCCCTTTGGTTGCTGTCGTCCGCGTCCTGTCGGGGCTGCGGAACCACTGAAGAGCGCGTGTCGCCGCCCGTCAGGCTCAGCAGTTCGGCCAGCCGCTCCTCGACAGCGAGGGCCTCGGCGAGGCGGCGCTCGGCCTCGTAGGACCGCTCGGCCGCGGCGGCCGCGTCCTCCGCACGCGCCGCCGTCAGCTCCGCGCGGGACTCGGCCGCGGCGGCTTCGCGTCCGTGCTCGGTGGCCCGGTGCGAGGCCTCGCGTGCGGTGTCCCAGGCGGCCACGGCGGCCTTCTCGGCGTCGCTGGCGGCGAGGGCCGCGCGCGCGGGGTCGGCGTCGGGCGCGCTGTCGTCGAGCCAGCCCGCGCGCACCGCCTCGTCGGTCTCCTGCTCGACCTCGGTCAGCCGCTGGCGCAGATGCCCGGCCTCGCTGCGGGCGCGCTGTGCCTCGGTAGCGGCGGAGGTGGAGTCCCGGTACGCGGAGTCGCTGACCTCCTGGAGGGCGGCGGAGCGCTCCTCCTCCTCGTCGGCGAGGGTCTCGGCGCCCTCCGTGGCCGCGTGCAGGGCCCGTACGAGATCGACGGCGGCCCTGGCCCGGGCGGCCAGCGCGGGCGCCGCGTCCCGCTCGGCCTCCTGGATCGCGGCGGCCACGCGCGCGACCCGGTCGGCGGCGGCGCGGTGGCGCAGCACCGCCTCGGCGGCCTGCCAGGCGGAGTGCAGCGTGCGTGCGTCGGCGAGCTCGCGCTTCTGCGCGGCGGCCGACTTCTCGGCGCCGGCCAGCGCCAACGAGGCGTGCCGGAAGGCGAGTTCGGCGGCGATCAGCGCGCTGCGCTCCCGGGCGGCCTCGGAGTGTGTGACGGCGTACGCGGCGGCGGTGACCCGCTGGGCGAGGTCGCCGGCTCGTACGCGTTCCTGGGCGCCGCGCGCGGACAGCCGCCGCGCCAGGGTCCTCGTACGGCGCTCGGCCCCGGAGTGGATGTCACGCGCGCGAGAGCGGGCCTCGGCCGCCTCGACGATCCGGCCGAGCAGGTCGACCGACCCGGCGGTGAAGTCCCGTTCGGCGATCAGCTCGGCACGTCGCCCCAGCTTGTTGCCAAAGCCGCTGACCAGGTCGGCGAGGCCGTCGGTGTCGCGGGTGTCGGTCACCGCGCGCAGCAGCAGGTCGGTGAAGTCGGAGTCCTTCTTGACCGCGAAGAGGCCGGCGGCCTCGCCCTCGTCGGCGTTCATCTCCCGCTGGTAGCGGAAGAGTTCGGGGTCGAGGCCGAGGTCGCCGAGGTGCTCGATCCACCGGTCGTGGATCTCCTCCCAGTGCACCTCCAGGTGCGGGTACGCCTTGCCCGCCTCGGTGAGGGCGTCCCGGAAGCCCTTCATGGTCCGCCGACGCCCCTGGGCGCCCGACTGGCCCTCGACGGACGGCCGGACGGCCGTGGACTCGGCGACTGGCAGGCTGTCCAGGCTCAGACCGGGCCCGGGGCGGAAGGAGTACCAGGCCTCGGCGAACTTCCGCGGGTCGTTGGAGACCTGACGCCCGCGCCACTCACTCACCTTGCCGACCACGACACACTCGCCGGTCAGCACGTGCTGCCACTCCAGCGCCACGTGACCGCAGTCGTCCGCGAGCAGGAACTTGCGCAGCACGCCGGAGCTCGCGCCGCCGAGGGTGTTGCGGTGGCCCGGCAGCATCACCGAGAAGATCAGCTTCAGGAGGACGGACTTGCCGCCGCCGTTCTCCAGGAAGAGCACACCCGCGGGCGCGGGCCGGCGCGGCGGGCCGACCGGCTCCTCCTCGAAGAACTCCGCCTGGGCGGGCGCGGGGTCGGGCACGGGCTCGCCCACACCGCGCAGGTCGAGCACGGTGTCGGCGTAGCGCGCACCGGCGGGCCCGATGGAGTAGAGGCGGACGCGGGACAGCTCGTACATGGCGGACTCTCGTAAGTCTTCGGCAGTCTTCGGCAGGTGGGGGGTCAGGACTGTGCGGGTGCGTGGAACGGCAACCCGGCGTCGGCCACCAGGTCCAGGTCGTCGGTGTCCTCGGGCGGCAGCAGCGTCGGCGTCCCGTCGGTCACCGGCACGACACCCAGCTCCAGCAACTCGGCCATCGCGGCGATGCCCGCCATGTCCCGCACCTGGAGCTGGTAGCGGGCCGTGGTCCGGTACGTACCGCCGTTGTCGTCCCCGGTCCGCTGCAGGAACCCGGAGTCGGTGAGGAAGGCGACGGCCTTGCCGACGATGCCGGTCGTGGAACCGGCGAGCCGGCGCGCGTCCTTGGTGGCACCGGTCGCGCTGCGTCTGACCCAGATCCGCCAAGCGGCCTCCAGACCGGGCGCGTCGGTGGCCGGGTCGGTGTTCTCGCCCTGCTCCTCGGCACGCTCCTCCAGACGCCGGCACGCCTGCCGTACGAACGCGTCGACCCCGTTGACCGAGACGCGCCCGATGTACCCGTCGTCGGCGAGATCCTCCGGCCGCGGGAACGCCATGGCGGCGACGGCGAGATGCGCCAGCCCGTGCAGGAACCGGTCCCCGCCGTCGGCGGACGTCCGACGCGCGTAGTCGCCCATCCGCACGGCGAACACCGAGTCCTCGGCGGCCGTCACGGCCATCCCCGCACGCGGGGACACCTCCAGCACGACCAGCCCCAGCCCGGCCGCCACGGCGTCGGCGAGCCGCGCGAACGGCGGGTCCTCGCGGTAGCGCCGCAGCAGCTCCGCGTACTCCTGATCACGGGCGGGCTGCAACTTGGGCTGCAGCCCGAAGGCGACGAGCCGCGCCGCGTCGGCGGCGTCGGCGGGCGTGACGGGCGCGGTCGCCGAAGGGGCGGAGGCCTCCGTGTCACTCCACTCGACGTGCTCGGTCACGACTGCAACTCCTCGAACTTGAAAACAACGGCGCGGATTACCCACCCAGGGGCGCGGGGCTCTGACATGTGCGGCTCCGCCGCGTGGGCGCGACCAGCCACGTACGGCCCGCAGTCGGCAATGGACATCAAGCCGCCTCCGTCCGCCCCGCTGCCATCCCCACCGCATCCAGCAAAGCCGTCCCCACAATCAGATCGGCCCCACCGAACTCGGGATCGTCCAACTCCACCCCGTCATCCACGGCGAACAACAACTTCTCCTCGCCCTGCCGATACGCCGTACCGACCGGCGGACTGGCCGCATGGACCGCCAACAACGCGACGAGGTAAGGCAGATCAGGATCCTGCCGCCGAGCCTCGGCAAGCAGCCCCGACAGCCTCCGCGGCGCATCCGCCGGCAGATCCAGCAGCTCCATCGCGGCAGCCAACTGCTCCTCGCTGAACCGACTGTCGTCCGGCGTAGCGATGAGATCCGGCTCCGGCATCTCCGCGCCCAGATGCTCCCGCTCCATCGGCGGCGTCAGCAATATGTCGACAAGGTCACCCACCCGCACCGACACCGGCGTACGCAGCCCCGTCCCGCTCGCGAAGAACGCGTCGGTGACCCGAACCGCCTGCTCCAGGGGCAGCGGCAGTACCGGCGCGAGCAGATGCCCGTACAGATCCGTCCCCGACGTCGTCATCGGCGTGGCGAACGCCTGCCGGTCCTGCTCGGCGCGGAACAGAGGTCCCGCTTCCAGCAGCCGGGACTGCAACTGTGTGTGCCGCCGGATGCAGTCCTTCACGATGTCCACCAGCTCGGCGGCACGCCGCTTCTGCTCCGGGTCCTCGGACTCGTCGCGCGCCTTGCGGATGTTGGTGAGGATCGCGTTCTCGTGGCGGTAGCGGTCGGCCACATGGTCGAGGGCCTCGGCGATCATGTCGGGCACGGTGGTGAGCCAGTCCACCGCCCGGACGTTGCGCCGGGTCGCGTCCAGCGCCCTGCGCAGGGTCTCCGAGTACTGCACCGTGCGGTACCGGGCCTGTTCGGCGGCCAGCTGGGCATCGGCGAGACGACCCCGGCTGATCAGCACCTCCAGCTTGACCTCGGCGGCGATCTGCGCACTGGTGACATCGGTGTCCAGGGCGCCCACGAGGACGTTGACCGCCTCGTCCGTCGTACGGAGATAGACCGAGCCGCCGGGCCCGGGGACCTCCTCGATCAGCTTGAAGTCGTAGTCACGGCGCACATACGTGCCGTCCTGCGCGAAGGTGCCGTATACGGCCCGGAAGCCGCGGTCCACGCTGCCGACGTTGATCAGGTTCTCCAGGACCCAGCGGGCCACCCGCTCGTGCTCGGCGACGGGCCGCTGCGGGGCCTGGGCGGCGATGCGCGGGATGAGCCGGGCGACGATCTGGTCGTGGTCGGCGCCGGTGTCGAAGTCCATGTTCAGAGTGACCAGGTCGATGGCCGCGAGGGCCACCTCCGCCATGCCGTACACCGAGTACTCGCCCGCGAGGTTGGCCTTGCGTGCGTCGAGGTCGTGCAGCGGCGCGGTGCAGGCGAGCGCGCGCAGCCGCCGCGCCAGTCCCTCGTCGGCGGCCGGGCCCGGTGCGGGGCGCGGCCCCGCGCTGAGCTGGGGCGGAACGCTGTCCGTCGATGCAGGCGAAGTCACGGTGCACAGACTAGGTCCTCGGTCTGACAACGACCCAAACGACGCGGATCGCCTCCGGCGGTCGGCAGGCGCCTACCGGTTGTTCTCCGGGTGCGGGCCGGTGGGGGCTTGTCGCGCCCACGATGGGGGTCCCCCCGCTCGAGCGAAGCCGAGAGTGGGGGAGGAGCCGCATATCGATACAGCCCCGCGCCCCTAAAAAGCCCCCTCCTCGCCCACCCGCCGCCGGTAGACCTCGACCACTCGCTCCAGCGAGTCTCCGAGGTACACCGCGAGCAGTTTCTCGGCCTCGCCCTTGTCCCCCGCCTGCAGCGCCCGAAGGATCTGCTGGTTGCGCGCGAGGTACGGCTCGTGCAGCCGGCGCGGGTCGTCCACCACGTGGAAGGCGAGGCGCAGTTCGGCGAAGACGCTGCGCATCAGCTCGCTCGTACGGTCGCTCCCCGCGAGCGCGACCAGTTCCCGGTGGAAGTGGATATTGGCCGTACCCAGCACTTTCCAGTCACCTTCGCGCGCCGCCCGCTGCCCTTCGGCCACGGCCTCCGCAAGCCCGTCCAGGGCGTACGGCGGCTCACCGAGTCCCCGTACGACAGCGCACTCGACGAGGCCGCGGGTGCGGTAGATGTCCTCCACGTCCTCGACGGTCAGCACGCGGACGAAGACGCCCCGGTTCAACTCGTGGACGAGCAGGCGTTCGTGCGTGAGCAGCCGGAACGCCTCGCGCAGCGTGTTGCGGGAAACGCCGAGCGCACCGCCGATGCTGTCCTCCGACAGCCGGGTCCCGGGCAGGAAGAACCCCTCGGCGATACGGCTCCTGAGGATGTCCGAAACCCGTTCTGCCGTGCTCGTGCGGCCCAGGAGGGCTCGGTCGTCGGCCAGTCCCGCAAGCTGCTCTGCCATGCCCGGAATTCAATCGCAGATACAAGAACGAAACAACATGAGTATTGAAGGATCGTTCAACGATCCTCTACCTTGCTACGAACGGCGCCGTCCCCGCTCGACGACGCCACAGCTTCCGCACGGCACGGCTTCCGCACGGCTTCCGCACGGCTTCCGCACGGCACGGCTCACTTCTCACGCGCCCTCCGTCCTCCCTCTGCGAGGTGCCCATGAGCACGACCCCTCCACCGCAAGCCCTCAGCCCCGACGCACAGCCGGCAACGGACGAACGCCCCGACGACGACGGGGCCTTGGCCTGGCTGCGCGCCCTCGGACCGCGTGGCCGCCGCGCCTTCGCGGGTGCGTTCGGCGGCTATGCCCTGGACTCCTACGACTACTTCACGCTGCCGCTGAGCATGGTCGCGCTGGCCGCGTACTTCGGCCTGGACAGCGGCCAGACCGGCCTGTTCACCACCGTCACCCTCGTGGTCTCCGCGATCGGCGGTGCCCTGGCGGGCGTGATGGCCGACCGGATCGGCCGCGTCAAGGCACTGATGACCACGGTGATCACCTACGCAGTCTTCACGGTCGCCTGCGGTTTCGCGCCCAACTACGAGACGCTGCTGGTCTTCCGCGCCCTCCAGGGCCTCGGTTTCGGCGGCGAGTGGGCGGTCGGCGCGATCCTGGTCGCCGAGTACGCGAGCGCCAAGCACCGGGGCCGCACGCTCGGCGCGATCCAGAGTTCCTGGGCCGTCGGCTGGGCGCTCGCCGCGATCATGTACACGCTGGTCTTCTCGTTCGTCGGCGACGACCTGGCCTGGCGGATCATGTTCTGGACCGGCGCGCTGCCCGCGCTGCTGGTCATCTGGATGCGGCGCCGGGTGCAGGACGCGCCGGAGGCGATCGCCGTACGGGAGCGGAGCACCGGGAAGGGCTCGTTCGCGGCGATCTTCAAGCCCGGCATGCTGCGCACGACGTTCTTCGCCGTCCTGCTCTCCACCGGCGTCCAGGGCGGCTACTACACCCTCGCCACCTGGGTGCCCACCTACCTGAAGACCGAGCGCGGCCTGTCCGTCGTCGGCACCGGCGGCTACCTCACGTTCCTGATCTCCGGCGCGTTCCTCGGCTACCTCACCGGTGGCTATCTCACCGACCGGCTGGGCCGCCGTCGCAACATCTGGCTCTTCGCACTGCTGTCGGCCGTGTGCATCCTGGCGTACGCGAACATCCCGAGCGGCTCCAACACCCTGCTCCTGGTGCTCGGTTTCCCGCTCGGGTTCTGCATGTCGGCGATCTTCAGCGGCTTCGGGTCCTTCCTGAGCGAGCTGTACCCGACGGCGATTCGCGGCACGGGGCAGGGCTTCACGTACAACACCGGTCGCGCGGTGGGCGCCGTCTTCCCGACCACGGTCGGCTTCCTGGCCGACAGCTGGGGTGTGGGCGGCGCGCTGGTCTTCGGCGCGATCGGTTACGGGATCGCTGCCCTGGCGCTGCTCGGGCTGCCGGAGACGCGCGGAAAGGAGCTCGCGTGAACCGCACGGAACACCGCCCCCTGACCGTGACCACCGACCTGCCGCTCACCCTCGTCGACGAGCACGCGCACGCGTGGAGCCCGGCAGAAGCACGGACCCGCTTTCGCGCGGGGCTCGCGGGCCCCACCGCCGGGGTCGCGGCGGGCCACACCCAGGTCAACCTGATCTCGGTGCCCGCCGACTGGGCGTACGACATGCTGCTGTTCTGCCAGCGCAACCCCAAGCCCTGCCCGGTGCTCGACGTCACGGACGCCGGCTCCTGGACCACCGTCCTCGCGGACGACGCCGACCTGCGCACCGATCTGCCGCGCTACCGGGTGTGGCGGGACGGGGAGCTGGTGGACGAGCCGACGGACGTGCGCGCGTACTGGCGCGGGGACCTGGTGTCGTTCCTGATCGGCTGCAGCTTCACCTTCGAGTGGGCGCTGTCCGGGGCGGGCGTCCCGATCCGGCACATCGAGCAGGGCCGCAACGTCCCGATGTACGTGACCGGCCGCGAGTGCCGTCCGGCGGGCCGGCTGCACGGCCCGCTGGTGGTGTCCATGCGCCCGGTGCCGCCGGAGCACCTGCCGGCCGCCATCCGGGAGAGCAGCCTGCTCCCGGCGGTGCACGGCAGCCCCGTACACTGCGGCGACCCGTCGGCGTTGGGCATCGACGACCTCGGGAACCCCGACTTCGGAGAGCCGGTGGACGCCGAGCCGGACGACATCCCGGTCTTCTGGGCCTGCGGTGTGACCCCGCAGGCCGCGGTGATGGCCTCGCGCCCGCCGTTCGCCATCACCCACGCACCGGGCCAGATGTTCCTCACCGACGCCCGCGACGAACAGTTCCGCGTGGCCTGAGAAGGAGTAGCGAAGGATCCATGACCTCCATCGATCTGAACGCCGACCTCGGCGAGGGCTTCGGCCGCTGGCGGCTGACCGACGACGAGCGACTGCTGACCGTCGTCACCAGCGCCAACGTGGCCTGCGGCTTCCACGCCGGGGACGCGGCCACCATGCGGCGGGTGTGCGAGCTGGCGGCCGCGCGCGGGGTACGGATCGGCGCCCAGGTCTCCTACCGGGACCTGGCGGGGTTCGGGCGGCGCGCCATGGACGTGCCGCCCGCCGAACTGGCGGCCGAGGTGGCCTACCAGATCGGCGCCCTGGAGGTGTTCGCGCGTGCGGCGGGCTCGCGTGTGTCGTACGTCAAGCCGCACGGCGCGCTCTACAACCGCGTCGTGCACGACGCGGAGCAGGCGGCCGCGGTCGTCGAGGGCGTCCTCCTCGCGGAGGACTCGCTGCCCGTACTGGGGCTGCCGGGTTCGCGCCTGCTGGAACTGGCCGGCAAGGCGGGCCTGCCGACCGTCACCGAGGCGTTCGCGGACCGCGCGTACACCGAGGAGGGCACGCTCGTCCCGCGCGTCCGGGACGGCGCCGTGCTCACCGACCCGGAGGCCGTCGTGGCACGCTCGGTGGACCTGGCCCGTCTCGGCACGGTCACCGCGCACTCCGGGGCGCGCATCGCGGTACGCGCGCGTTCCCTGTGCCTGCACGGGGACACGCCCGGCGCGGTGGAGCTGGCCCACCGCGTCCGGCAGCGGCTGGAGGCGTCGGGCATCCGGGTGGAGGCCTTCGTATGAGGGCGCTGCCCGTCGGCGACGGCGCTCTGCTCGTCGAGGTGGCCTCGGGCGAGGAGGCCCAGGCCCTGCACGCGGAGTTGCTGCGCCGACGTGCGGAGGGCTCGTTGTCGGTCCGCGAGATCGTCCCCGCGGCCCGCACGGTCCTCCTGGACGGCCTCGCCGACCCGGCCCGCCTGGCGTCGGAACTGACCGCCACCCAGCTCCCGCCCACTCCCCCGCGCACGCACGACGTGGTCGAGCTCCCGGTGCGCTACGACGGCCCCGACCTGGCCGACGTCGCCGCCCTCTGGAGTGTCGGTGAGGCGGAGGTGGCCCGTATCCACGCGAGCACCGAGTTCCGCGTCGCCTTCTGCGGGTTCGCCCCCGGCTTCGGCTACCTCGCCGGCCTGCCGTCGCGCTACGACGTCCCGCGCCGGTCCACCCCGCGTACGGCGGTCCCGGCGGGCTCGGTGGGACTGGCGGGCCCGTACACGGGCGTGTACCCGCGCTCGTCGCCGGGTGGCTGGCAGCTGATCGGCACCACGGATGCCGTGCTGTGGGACCACGCGCGCGTGCCGGCCGCGCTGCTGTCGCCGGGCACGCGCGTGCGCTTCGTTCCGGTGGGACCGGTGGGGACGCCATGACGGACCGCGCGCTCTCCGTCGTACGCGCCGGAGCGCTCACCACCGTCCAGGACCGGGGCCGCCCCGGGCACGCCCACCTCGGTGTCCCTCACTCGGGCGCGCTGGACGGCCCGGCGGCCGAGCTCGCCAACCGGCTGGTGGGCAATCGTCCCGAGGCGGCCGTCCTGGAGACCACGCTCAACGGCTGTGCGGTGCGGCCCCGTTCGACGGTCACCGTGGCCGTGGCGGGCGCGCCCTGCCGAGTGACCGTGGACGGCCGCCCGGTCGCCTGGGGCGCGCCGGTGCGCGTGCCCGCGGGCGCGCTCCTGGACGTCGGAGCGGCCGTCTCCGGAGTACGCAGCTATGTGGCCGTCTCCGGCGGAGTCGCCGTGGAGCCGGTCCTCGGCAGCCGCTCCACGGACCTCCTGTCGGGTCTCGGCCCGCCGCCGCTCACGGACGGCGCGGTGCTGCCCCTGGGGAGCCCCGAAGTGCCTCACGCGCGCGTGGACGTCGCCCCGCAGCCGGCGCCCCCGGCCGAACTCCTGCTGCGGGTGACAGTGGGTCCCCGCGACGACTGGTTCACGGCGGAGGCCGTACGGACCTTCACCTCCCGCACCTACCGGGTGTCGTCCGCGAGCAACCGCATCGGGCTGCGCACCGAGGGGCCCGCCCTGGAGCGGGCCCGGTCCGGCGAACTCCCCAGCGAGGGCATGGTGCTGGGGGCCGTCCAGGTCCCGCCCGACGGCAGGCCGGTGGTCTTCCTCGCCGACCACCCGACCACCGGGGGCTATCCGGTGATCGCGGTCGTCCGCACGGCCGACCTCCCGGCCGCCGCACAGGCGGTACCGGGCACGCCGGTGCGCTTCGTGGCCGTACGCCGCCGGTGAACCCCGGGCGGTGTCCGGCTCGCCGGTGAACCCCTAGGCGGCGTCCGGCTGGTGCTCCGTCACCGACAGGGTCGCGAGCGCCGCGGACACCGCCGCAGAGGCCCGCAGGTCGAGCCGGGCGCTCGTCCCGCGCGCGCGGTGCCGCAACTCGTCGGCCGCCAGGGTCAGGAGCTGCGGCAGCAGGTCGGTGTACCGCCGGGCCACCCAGCCGGTGCCGGCGGTGGCGAGCCACCACAGGCTCGCGGACTTGGTGGGCGCCGGGAACTCGGGCTCGGGCGAAGGGGCGGCCCCCGTAGCGAGACCCCGCTCCGCCAGCAGTGCGTGGAACCGCACGGCCAGCTGCCGGTGCCCCCGCTCGCCGGGGTGCAGCCGGTCCGCGCTCCACATCGCGCGGTCCATGAGCCACGCGCCCTCGCAGGCGTGCAGATGCACCGCCCCGTACCGCTCGGACAGCGCGTGCACCACGGCGTTCACCGCCCGCTGCCGCCGGGCCGGCGGGCGGGCCAGGGCGCCCGGCAGCCCGAGCATCGCCCCGGGGTCCGGCAGACAGGCCGTGAGCAGGACCGCGCCCTGCTCGGTGAGGGCCGAGTACACCGTGTTGAGGCGTGCGGCGACGGCCTGGATGTCGAAGGTGCAGCGCAGGGTGTCGTTGACCCCGATGACCACCGATGCGAGGTCGGGCCGCAGCGCCAGCCCGGCGGGCAGCTGCCTCTCCAGCACGTCACGGGTCTGCGACCCGCTCACCGCGAGGTTCGTGAACTCCACGGCCTCCACCGGCTCCGCGAGCTCTTCGCCGAGCCCTGCGGCGAGCAGCGCGGCCCAGCCGCGCCACCCGTCGCCGACGGGATCGCCCACACCTTCGGTCAGCGAGTCGCCGAGGGCCACGAACCGCAGCGGTCTCATGTCACGCCCCCGGGCACAGAGGGCCGTACGGACGTCGCCGCGTCGTGTGCGTCGAGGAACGCGGCGACCGCCGTGTCCCACCCGAAGCACTCCGCACGCGCGCGTGCGGCCTCGCGCCGCTCCTGCACGGGCCGGTCGAGGAGCATGTCCACGGCGTCCGCGAAGGCCCCGCCGTGGTCGGCCGCGACGGCCCCGGCGGAGCCGATCACCTCCGGCAGGGCGGACGAGGCACTGACCACGACGGGCGTCCCACAGGCCATCGCCTCCAGCGCGGCCAGCCCGAACGTCTCGGCGGGCCCCGGCGCCAGGCACACGTCGGCCGACGCCTGCAACGCGCCCAGCAGCGCCCGGTCGGTGACGTGCCCGAGGAACGTCACCGGCAACCCGCGCTCCCGCGCCCGCTGTTCGAGCCGCGGCCGCAGCGGCCCGTCCCCGGCCACCACCAGCACGGCCCGCCGCCCGCGCCGTACGAGCGCCTCCAGGGCGTCCAGCGCGGTGCCGGGCCGCTTCTCCACGGACAGCCGGGTGCACGTCACCAGCAGCGTCTCGTCCTCGAGCGCGTGCCGGGCGCGCAGGCCGGGGTCGTGCAGCGCGGGATGCCGCTGCACGAGATCGACGCCGAGCGGCGCGCGGACGACATTCCGGGCCCCGATCCGCACGAACTCCCGCTCGGCGAACTCCGTGGTGCACACCACGCGCGCGTACGTGTGTGCCGTACGGACGTTGAGGGCGTCCGCGGCACGCCGGGCGGCGCCCTCCGGCACGCCCCAGGTGCGCAGCACGCCGTCGGCGGTCTCGTGGGAGACCATCACGGCGGGGATCCGGGCGCGCCGCGCCCACTTGCCGGTCCACCTGAGCGTCGTACGGTCGGAGACCTCCAGGCGGTCGGGGGCCAGCTCCTCCAGGAGCCGCGCCACCCGCCGCCTGTCGGTGAGCACGCGGTAGCCGCCGGTACCGGGCAGCAGCGGCCCGGGAAGGGTGATCACCCGTCCCTGCTCGGTCTCCCGGTCGCTCGCACGCTCACCGGGCACGATCAGCACCGGCTCGTGCCCGGCGGCCTTGAAGCCCTTGCCGAGCTCGCGCAGCGCGGTGCGCAGACCGCCGGAGGCCGGGGCCACGAAGTTCGCCAGGCGCACGATCCGCAGTGACTCGCCGCTCATGCCGCCACCACCGTCCGACGCCCCGTGAGCACGTTCGCGTAGTGCCCGATCAGCTGGTCGCCGACGGCCGCCCAGGTGCGTCCCTCGACCGTCGCGCGCGCGGCGGCGCCGAACGCGGTGCGCAGGCCGGGGTCGGCGGCCAGGGACCACACGGCGTCCCGTACGGCGTCCGGATCGCGCGGCGGCACCAGGAGCCCGGTGCGCCCGTGGGCCACCAGGTCCAGCGGGCCGCCGGCGGCGGGCGCGACGACGGGCACGCCGCTGGCCATGGCCTCCTGCACGGTCTGGCAGAAGGTCTCGAAGGGGCCGGTGTGCGCGAAGACGTCCAGGGAGGCGAAGATCCGGGCGAGTTCGTCGCCGGTGCGGCGGCCCAGGAAGACCGCCCCCGGCAGCGCCTGGTCCAGGCTCGGCCGGCTCGGGCCGTCGCCGACGACCACGACCCGGACGCCGTCCAGGCCGCAGACGCCGGCCAGCAGCTCGACCTGCTTCTCAGGGGCAAGGCGGCCGACGTAGCCGACGATCAGCTCGCCGTTCGGGGCGAGTTCGCGGCGCAGCGCCTCGTCCCGCAGCTCGGGGCGGAAGCGGGCGGTGTCCACGCCCCGCGGCCACAGCCGCACCCGGGGCACGCCGTGTGCTTCCAGGTCGTGCAGGGCCGGGCTGGACGGGGCGAGGGTGAGGTCGGCGGCCGAGTGGACGGAGCGGATGCGCCGCCAGGCCGCGGCCTCACCGGCGCCCATGTAGGTGCGGGCGTATCCGGCCAGGTCGGTCTGGTAGACGGCCACGGCGGGGACACCGAGCCGGGCGGCGGCGGCCATGCCGCGGACGCCGAGGACGAAGGGGCTGGCGAGGTGGACGACGTCGGCACGGTGCTCGACGATCGCCGCGGCCACCCGGCGGCTGGGCAGGGCGACGCGGACCTGGGGGTAGCCCGGGAGCGGGAGGGAGGGGACACGGATGACGGGGCACGGCGCCAGGGCATCGGCCCCGGGCCCGGTACCGGCGGCGGTGGCCGGCGCGACGACGAGCGGAGAGTGACCGCGATCCACGAGGTGCCGGGCGGTCTGGAGCGCGCAGTGGGCCACGCCGTTCACGTCGGGGGGAAAGGATTCGGTCACGATGACAACACGCATACCCGTGTTGTCGCCGTGCTGGACGTGGCCGCGTCAACGTGGATCTTTCCGGACGAGGAACGTCCTGTGAGCGTTGCGCTGCGCACCCGAGCAGGTCAGACCGTGTCCATGCCCGTCTGACCCGCGGGTCACCCCGAGTTCACCCGGAAGGTGCGCCGGAGCCCGGTGGGTTCGTTCCGAGGGCGCCCCCGAGCCGGATGCGGTCAAGATCGGCCACATCGACAGCGGCGGTCACATGGCGGCCGCGTCCGGTCCGATCCGGCTGCGTACGGCCGTCTGGACCTCGGCCTCCTCGGCCGGATCGGCGGCGAGCCGGCGCAGTCGCTCCACGACCCGGGCGTCACCGGTCTCGGCGTGCCGGGCGGCGATCTCGCGGGTGGTCTCCTCGCAGTCCCAGAGGCACTCGACGGCGAAGCCGGTGGCGAAGGAGGGGTCGGTGGCGGCGAGGGCGCGGGCGGCCCTGCCGCGCAGATGGGACGAGGCGGTCTCGCGGTAGATGTGCCGGAGTACGGGTGCCGCACAGACGATGCCCAGCCGTCCGGTGCCGTCGACGAGGGTCCACAGCGTCGGGGCGTCGGGGCCTTCACCCCGTACGGCCTCCCTGAGCGCCGCGAGGACGAGGTCACTGTCCCGGGAGGCGCCCCGGCAGGCGAGCATGCGTCCGGCGGCGGCGCCGAGGGGGTCGGGCCGACGGGCCCAGCCGCATGCCCGGTCGACCGCGGCGACACTGCGCATGCGTTCGAAAGCGTCCACGGCCGCCTCCACCACGGCCGCCGAGCCGGTGGCCACGGCGACCTCGATCAGATCGGGAGCGCTCGGATCATTGCTGTCGGCGAGATAACGCAGGGCGGTGCAGCGGGCTCCGTCGCTGCCGTCCTCGGCGGCCCGGAGGATCTCCGGCCGGTCCTCGGGGCCGGCGACGGCGGCGAGACAGCGGGCGGCGGGAACATGGAGGGCCACGCCGCGCTCGACACCCTGCTGGGCCCAGTCGAAGACCGCCTGCACGCTCCACCCCGGACGGGGCCCGGTAGGTCGCATCTGCCGTTGCCAGCGGTCGAAACTGCCGGACTCCTGAGCGGCACGCACGCGCGTGGCGATGGATTCGCGCGGATCGTCGGCCCACAGCCGCCAGGGCCGTGGCTCGAACGCGTCGCGCACCGCGACGGCCAGTTCGGCCTCGCCCTCGGCGTCGGTCGGGAAGCGCGCCAGGACCGGTGCCGCGAGGGCGCGCAGTCCGGCGTCGTCGTCGCGCAGCGCCAGTTCGTCCAGGGCCCAGGCCCAGTTGGTGCCCGAGGCGGCGTACCTGCGCAGCAGTTCGAGCGCGTCCCGCCTGCCGTACGAGGCGAGGTGGCCGAGGACGGCGAGGGCGAGCCCGGTGCGGGACTCCTCGGTGTCGAGGACGTCCTCGACGTCGAAGAGGTGCGCCTCGATCTCGTCCAGTTCGCCGTTCAGGTCGAGGTAGAGACGGGCGTAGTACAGGGAGCGGTTCTCCACCTGCCAGTCGTGGCGGGGATCGCGCAGCACACAGTGGTTCAGGGCCGCGAGCGCTTCGGCGCGCGGTGCGGTGAGCGCGTGCAGAGTGCCGTCGCCGCGGCCCCGCTGGAGCAGGCCGAGCAGCGTGCCGCTGGGCGCTATGACCGGATCGAACATGGGAAACAGCCTCACATCAAGCGTCGACGCAACCGGGATCGTGCATTACCTGGCCGCGTGACAACACGTCGGGGCGCCCGCCGTTTCCTGCTTGCTGTAAGCCATCTTCCTCTGCCTCTCGTAGGTGGCCCATGCGGACCGCATCACGGTCCGCGCGGTGCGGCATCACCTGCCCAGCCGTCGCGTCCGTGAATCACGACGTCATGATGACTCGGCAGTTCCATCCACCGCGACCGAAATTTCGGCGGCCCGTTACCGCCTCCCCCGTTGTTCGTGTCCGCCCTGGTCAGGCGGACGTGTCAGTGTGCGCCGAACAGTTCGAGCAGCTGCGTCTTGCCGAACATCCGAGCGGTGTCGACGGCCGACGGAGTGCCCGCGGCGGGATCGGCACCACCCTCGAGAAGCGCCTTGATGACTTCTTCCTCGCCCTTGAAGACGGCCCCGGCGAGCGGGGTCTGGCCCCGGTCGTTGATCCGGTTGCCCTCGGCACCCCGGGCGAGGAGGGCGCGCACGGTGTCGGCATGTCCGTGGTAGGCGGCGAGCATCACCAGGGAGTCGTCGCGGTCATTGGTGAGGTTGGCCGGAACGCCCGCGTCGACGTACGCCACGAGCGCCTCGGTCTGCCCCTGCCGGGCAAGATCGAAGATCTTGGTCGCCAGCTCCACGACCTCGGGGTCCGGGGCTTCGGTCATCGGCCGGTCCGCCTCTCAGTGCAACCGTTCAGGTGAATCGCCAGGGTACTGGCTCACGGGGCACATCACGGGGCACATGACCCGTTGTGCCCGAGGTAAAGATCACCGCAGACCCGGGCGGACGCAAGAGCCCAGCTCAAACGGACGAAGGCGACTCCGCCACTGGGGGGAAATCGGCGGAAATTCACCCAGTTGCACCTTTTATCGTATGGATACATGCTGTGATCCTGGAAGTACTCATGGTGACTGTCCCCACGAACCAGGAGAACTCAAATGATCCTGTCCATCTCAGGCGTGGTCCTGCTCGGAATCATCGTCTTCCTCTTCTTCAAGAAGGACGGCCTCAAGGCCTCCCACGCCCTGGTGGCCGCACTCTTCGGCTTCTATCTCGCGAGCACGGCCATCGCTCCGAGCATCAAGGCCGGCGGCGAGAGCCTGGCGAGCCTCCTCGGCGGAATCAAGTTCTGACGCCCCCACGTCGGCACGCACCACCATCCGTACGCACCACCATCCGTACGCACCACCAGGAGACAGCAGTGGCCCGGCGCCCCCTCCCCCGCATCCTGAGCACAGGCAGCGCGCAGATCGCCCGGAGCCGGGAGCTGGCCCGGACGGCGGCCGACAGCGCCACCGACGTCCTCCACCCACTGATCACGATCACCCGCGGTCTGCGCCGGCTGGCCTCGGCCGGGCGGCGCAAGTGGGCCGACACTCCCAAGGACAAGCGCGGGCCGCTGCTCTTCCTGGTGGCGTCGGTGGTGCTGGTCGTGGCGCTCGCGCCGTACGGCCCGCTGCTCGCCGTCATCACACTGATGGCGGCGGCAGCCTGGCAGGGCCGCGACCGCGCACAGCCGGAGTCCGACGGCCCCGACGAGTCCCAGACCCAGCGCCTCCAGTCGCTGTACGAGGCCCTGGTCCCGTACTTCTCGGCCGCCGAGGACCCGGCCCCGCTCTACGCCCACGGCGGCGAGTGGGACAAGGCCTTCCCCGCGTACGACTTCGACGGCACCGGCCGCATCACGCACCTGCTGATCCGCTACCCGGCGTACTTCACCGACGGCGAGGCCGAGGCCCGTACCCGCATCGAGCAGCTGCTGCACGCCAAGTCGGGCCGCGACCGCGAGTACCACTTCTCCTGGGACGAGGAGGGCAACCAGCTCACGGTGACCGTACTCGCGCCCCTGCCCACCGACATTTCCGCCCAGCGTTTCGTCACGTCCCCCGGCGAGACGGTCCTCGGCTTCACCGACCCCACCCAGGTCCAGCGGACGCTCCCCCTCACCCACGGTGAGGAACAGCGCGACGTACCGCCGGTCGTCTGGCGCACGGGCATCCGCTCCACCGAGCCGCACCTGCTGGTCATGGGTCAGCCGGGCAGCGGTACCTCCACGCTGCTGCGCTCCATCGCCCTGCAGGCCCTCCAGTACGGCGACCTCGTGATCGTCGAGGGCGGCGGCACCGGCGAGTACGCCTGTCTCACCGGCCGGGACGGCGTCCTCGCGGTCGAGTGCGGGCTGGCCGGGGCGCTGGCGAGCCTGGAGTGGGCGGCCACGGAAACGGAGCGCCGGCTGATCGCGGTCAACCGTGCCCGCCAGGCGGGCAATCCGCCGCCGGACGACACGAAGCGCCCCCTGTGGATTCTCCTGGACCGCCCGAGCGCCTTCGCCCACGTGGCCGCCGCGGACGGCCGCCAGGACCCGCAGTCCCTGCTCCAGGTCCCGCTCCGGCACGGCCGCGCGGCGAACGTGACGGTGGTCGTGGCCGACCAGTTCGACAGCGCCGAGACCCTCAGCGACGCCGTACGCCAGCACACGCGCGCGCGTGTCGTCCTCGGCCCGGCCACGACCGATCAGCTGGAAGCGGTCCTGGGCGCGCCCCCGCACACGACCCCGGTCGCCCAGGTCCCGCCCGGCCGCGGCTACGCCCGCCTCGGCACGGGCCCGGTCCACCGACTCCAGGTCCCGTGCACCCCGGATCCGTACGACGAGGCGACGAGCGAGGCGGACCGCCAGGCGGTACTGGCACTGCTGCCGCCGCGGACCACGCCGGCTGACGGGGAGCACGTGCCGGAGGCGGTACCGGCAGAGGGCGAACCGACACAGGGCGTACAGACGGAGGCCGTACAGACGGGGGCCGTGGCGGCGGAAGCTCCGTAACCGCCGGGCTGCGCGACCCACCCCCGCCCAGCACCCGCTCCCGCCCGACCCCCGCTCCGCTCACGCCACAAACGTACGAGGCGCCTCCCCACCCCCAGAGCCTCCGCTCTCCACCAACCGTGCCGCCGCGGCCAGCCGCACCGCGGCCTCCTCCGCCACCGCACCCCCCACGGTGAACGGCAACCGCACATACCCCTCGAACGCTCCGTCGACACCGAACCGGGGCCCGGACGGCACGCGCACGCCCACCCGCTCCCCCATCTCCGCGAGCCGCGACCCGGACAGCCCGCCCGTGCGGACCCAGAGGGTGAGCCCGCCCTTGGGCACCTCGAACTCCCAGTCCGGCAGCTCCCTGCGTACGGCGGTCACCAGCGCGTCCCGGTTGTCGCGGGCCTGATCCCGCCGTACATCCACGGCCTTCGCCCAGCCCCCCGTGCTGAAGAGCCAATTCACGGCCAGCTGCTCCAGCACCGGCGTGCCCAGATCGGCGTACGCCCGCGCGGCGACCAGGCTGCGGATCACATCCGGTGCCGCCCGCACCCACCCGATGCGCATCCCCGCCCAGAAGGCCTTGCTGGCCGACCCGACGGTGACGACCGTCGACCCGGCCGGGTCGAAGGCGCACACGGGACGCGGCATCGCGTCCTTGATGTCCTCGTCCAGCCACAGCTCGCTCATCGTCTCGTCGGCGACCAGGACCGTCCCGGCCGACCGTGCCGCCTCCACCAGCCGCCGCCGCTGGTCCTCGTCGGCGAGTGCGCCGGTCGGGTTGTGGAAGTCGGCGACGACATAGGCGATCCGGGGCGCGGCGTCCCGCAGGACCTGCCGCCAGCGGTCCATGTCCCACCCGGTGAGGCCCTCCGCCATCGCGACGGGCACCAGCCGGGCGCCCGCCTCCCGCATCAGCTGGAGGATGTTGGCGTACGAGGGCGACTCCACGGCGATGCGTTCACCGCGCCCCGCGAACAGATGACAGATCGCGTCGATCGCGCCCATCGCACCGGTCGTGACCATGATCTGCTCGGGCATCGTCGGGATCCCGCGCGCGGTGTACCGCTCGGCGATCATCGTGCGCAGTGCGGGCAGCCCGGCCGGATAGTCGCCGTGGGTGTGGGCGTACGGCGGCAGCTCCTCCAGGGCGCCCTGCACGGCCCGCGTCAGCCACGGTTCGGGGGCGGGGAGCGCCGCGCAGCCGAGGTCGATCATCGAGCCGAGGGCCTCGGGGGGCAGGGGTTCGAGCCCGCGCGCGGGCAGCGGATTGCCGGCCGGTACCGCCGTCCAGCTGCCGGCGCCGCGCCGGGACTCCAGGAATCCCTCGCTGCGCAGCGCCTCGTACGCCGCCGCGACCGTCGTACGACTCACGGAGAGGGACAGCGCGAGCTCGCGCTCGGCGGGCAGCCGGGCGGCGACCGGCACCCGGCCCTCGAGGACCAGCAGGCGGATGCCGTCGGCCAGCGCCCGATAGGCGGGCGGGCGGCGCGTGCCCGGTCCGGCCGGGCGGTCCTGCTGGGAGTTGAGCAGCCGGGCGAGCTGTGCGGCACCCATCGCCGAGGTCCACTGCGCCATGCAAATCAGTCCACCTTCCCCGAATTGGCCATGGATGATGTTTCCACCCAAGCCACAGGGTGTCATGCGTCAGGCCACTACGACCACATGGGGGGACCTCTTGTCCACGAAGAGGCCGAGCCGTCTCGGGCGCCGGTTGATCCAGCTGTACGTCGGTCTCGCGCTGTACGGGGCGAGTTCGGCGCTCCTCGTCGAGGCGGGCCTGGGGCTCGAACCCTGGAACGTGCTGCACCAGGGCCTGGCCGAGTTCACCGGCCTGACGATCGGCGTCGTGTCGATCGTCGTCGGCGCGGCGGTGCTGCTCCTGTGGATCCCGCTGCGCCAGCGCCCGGGCCTCGGCACGGTGTCCAACGTCTTCGTGGTCGGCCTCGCCATGGACGGCACCCTGACCCTGATCCCCGAGGCGCACGGCCTCGCCGCACGGATCCCCCTCATGCTCGCCGCCATCGTGCTCAACGGGGCGGCCACCGGTCTCTACATCGCCGCGAACTTCGGACCGGGCCCGAGGGACGGACTGATGACCGGGCTGCACCGGCGCACCGGCCGCTCGATCCGCCTGATGCGGACGGCCGTCGAGGTGGCGGTCGTGACGACCGGCTTCGTGCTGGGCGGCACCATCGGCATCGGCACCCTGCTGTACGCGGTGTCGATCGGCCCGCTCGCCCAGTTCTTCCTGCGTGTGTTCGCCGCCCCGTCGGCATCCGACGGCGGCACGGTCGTTGCCGGCGGGCAACCGCAGCAGGCGATACTTCGACGGTGACCTCGCGGATACGCCATCCCTACCTCGACCATCCCGGCCCCATCGCCTTCGCCCACCGCGGCGGAGCGGCCGACGGCCTGGAGAACACGACGCCGCAGTTCCGGCGCGCGGTCGAGGCGGGCT
Organism: Streptomyces sp. a15; assembly: GCF_059026085.1. Lineage (NCBI taxonomy): Bacteria > Bacillati > Actinomycetota > Actinomycetes > Kitasatosporales > Streptomycetaceae > Streptomyces > Streptomyces sp. A15. Next base: position 66,663 of record NZ_JBWLKM010000002.1, read on the forward strand.
ACCGCTACCTGGAGACCGACGCCCACACCACCGCGGACGGCAGACTCGTCGCCTTCCACGACGCGACCCTGGACCGGGTGACCGACGGGGCGGGCCGGATCGCGGACCTGCCCTGGAAGGACGTACGGCACGCGCGCGTGGCGGGCAGGGAACCGGTGCCCCTCTTCGAGGAGCTCCTGGAGACCTTCCCCGACGCGCGCTGGAACGTCGACGTCAAGGCGGAGCCGGCACTGCTGCCCCTCCTGGACCTGATCGAGCGTACGAACTCCTGGGAGCGGATCTGCGTCGGCTCGTTCGCCGAGGCGCGGGTGGTCCGTGCCCAGCGGCTGGCCGGCCCGCGCCTGGCGACCTCGTACGGCACCCGTGGCGTCCTCAATCTTCGGCTGCGCTCCTGGGGCCTGCCGGCAGCGGTGCGCCGTTCCGCGGTCGCCGCGCAGGTGCCCGAGATGCAGTCGGGGATCCAGGTGGTCGACCACCGCTTCCTGCGCACCGCCCACGCGCTCGGGCTGCAGGTGCACGTGTGGACGGTGAACGAGCCGGAACGCATGCACCGGCTCCTGGACCTGGGAGTCGATGGCATCATGACCGATCACATCGACACGTTGCGCAAGGTCATGGAGGACCGCGGCGTCTGGGTCTAACGCCCCGGACACCCCCTGGGCCGCACGCCCTAGCGCGGCACCTTCACGGGGAAGCGAGGGCACGGGTGGGCACCGACACCGTGCGGGCGGAATCGGCGGACGAGGCCGCCGACCGGCGGCGCGAACAGCGCGGCTGGTACTTCTACGACTGGGCCTGCTCCGTCTACTCGACGAGCGTGCTCACCGTGTTCCTGGGCCCCTATCTGACGTCGGTCGCCAAGGCGGCGGCGGACGCGGACGGCTTCGTGCATCCGCTGGGGATCCCGGTGCGCGCCGGGTCCTTCTTCGCGTACTCGGTGTCCCTGTCGGTGATCGTGGCCGTGCTGGTGATGCCCCTGGTGGGCGCCGCCGCCGACCGCACCGGCCGCAAGAAGCCCCTCCTGGCCGCCGCCGCCTACACCGGGGCCGCGGCGACGACGGCCATGTTCTTCCTCGGCGGCGACCGCTATCTGCTCGGCGGCGCCCTGCTGGTCGTCGCGAACGCCGCGCAGTCCGTGGCGATGATGCTCTACAACTCCTACCTCCCGCAGATCGCCCCGCCCGAGGAGCGCGACGCCGTCTCCGCCCGGGGCTGGGCCTTCGGGTACGCGGCCGGCGCCCTGGTCCTGGTCGTGAACCTCGTCCTCTACACCGGCCACGAGTCCTTCGGGCTCTCGGAGAGCGCCGCGGTCCGTATCTGCCTGGCCTCCGCGGGCCTGTGGTGGGGTGCCTTCGCCCTCATTCCGCTACGACGGCTGCGCGACCGCCGCTCCGCCTCGAAGGCCACGCCGGGATCGACAGCTCCCGGCTTCCGCCAGCTCGCCGCGACCGTCCGCGACATGCGCCGCCACCCGCTGACCCTCGCCTTCCTGCTGGCGTACCTCGTCTACAACGACGGCATCCAGACCGTGATCTCCCAGGCGTCGATCTACGGCTCCGAGGAACTAGGACTCGGGCAGTCGACGCTCATCGGCGCCGTGCTGCTGGTCCAGGTGCTCGCGGTGGCGGGAGCGCTGGGCATGGGGCGGCTGGCCCGGATCTACGGCGCCAAGCGCACGATCCTGGGCTCGCTGGTCGCCTGGACGGTGACGCTGGCCGCCGGGTACTTCCTGCCCGCCGGCGCACCCGTGTGGTTCTTCGTGCTCGCCTCCGGGATCGGCCTCGTCCTCGGCGGCAGCCAGGCGCTGTCCCGGTCGCTGTTCTCCCATCTCGTGCCGCCCGGCAAGGAGGCCGAGTACTTCTCGGCGTACGAGATGAGTGACCGGGGCATGAGCTGGCTGGGCCCGCTGCTCTTCGGGATCACCTACCAGGTGACCGGAAGTTATCGGGACGCGATCATCTCGCTGGTGGCCTTCTTCGTCATCGGATTCGTGCTGCTCGCACGGGTTCCGGTGCGGCGGGCGATCAGCGACGCGGGCAACCCGATTCCCGAGAGGATTTAGCGTTCAAGGCGAAAGCGCTGTAGTGTACGCGTTTGGCCTGCCAGGCGTACCGTTACTGCGCGTCAAAGAAGCCGAAACGCTGGGTGACATCTGCTAGCAGATGTGACAAACCGGGCGCTGGTGGGTACAACAAGGGGCGGCTACGACGGCGACGCATTGCCCGGGACGGGACCCGGAACGGGAATCTTTACCGCCGACCGGACGTTGACCGGATGACGACGACAGCGACACCTGTCCTGTGGGCGACAAGCCCGGGAGGCACGATTCATGAGTGAGCGAGCTCTTCGCGGCACGCGCCTCGTGGTGACCAGCTACGAGACGGACCGCGGCATCGACCTGGCCCCGCGCCAGGCCGTGGAGTACGCATGCGAGAAGGGACATCGCTTTGAGATGCCCTTCTCGGTCGAGGCGGAGATCCCGCCGGAGTGGGAGTGCAAGGTCTGCGGGGCCCAGGCACTCCTCGTTGACGGCGACGGCCCTGAAGAGAAGAAGGCCAAGCCCGCGCGTACGCATTGGGACATGTTGATGGAACGGCGCACTCGCGAGGAACTCGAAGAGGTCCTCGAGGAGCGCCTGGCTGTTCTGCGCTCCGGCGCAATGAACATCGCGGTCCATCCGCGAGACAGCCGGAAGTCGGCGTAGTCCCTTCGGGGTCTGGGCGGACAAACAACACAGCAAGCAACCGCGGGCGCCGTACGTGATGTCACGTACGGCGCCCGCGGTTTCGTGTGCCGGTCAGGGCCGAACAGCTCAGCTTCGTGTGCCGGTACGGCCAACAGCTCAGCGCGTCAGCGGCGGGCGGGGGTTCTCGGGCGCGTCACCCGGCTCGTCCCTGATGACCTCGCCCTGGACCACCTTGCCGTCGGGCCGGTGCATGCGGGCCTGCTGGAAGGCGTCACCCAGGGTGCCCTGGGCGGCCTCGCGGAGCTTGCGGTCGACGGTGCGCTCCGCGTAGCGGCCGAGGGCCTTCTGGATCGGGGGGACCAGCAGGAGCAGCCCCACCGCGTCGGAGACCAGGCCGGGGATCATCAGGAGCAGGCCGCCGAGCATCATCAGGCCGTTGCCGCCGCCCTTCGACGAGTCGGACGGTGCTCCGCCCCGCTGCAAGGCCTCGTTCAGGTTCTGGAAGGCGCGTCGGCCCGCCCGCTTGATGACCACCGAGCCGAGCACGAAGCCGGCCAGGAGCAGCAGGAACACCGTGATCCCGCTCGACGCGCCGGCGACCACGGTCAGCAGCCAGATCTCCAGCACCAGCCAGGCGGCGACGCCCAGCGGCAGGAAGGTGCGCAGCCGGGAGCGCCGGGGCCGGGCAGGGTACGTGGGAGTCGGAGCGCCAGTCGTCATACGTCCAGTGTGCCTGGGCCGGGCTCAGCACGGGATAAGGGGACGATCAACCCTGCCTGTGAAGTCGTACCGCTACGGCCGCCAGGTACGGCCGCCAGGTACGGCAGTCAGGTGCGGCTGTCAGGGCTTGCCCCGGCCGACGATCCTGCCGACCCGCTCCCCCACGCCCCAGGTCGTGACCCGCCACAGGGCCTCCACCAGGATGTCCCGGCTCATCTTGGAGTCGCCGTGCTCGCGCTCGACGAAGGTGATGGGCACCTCGACCACGTGGTAGCCGGCCTTGACCGCACGGCGGGCGAGGTCGACCTGGAAGCAGTAGCCCTGGGAGGCGACCTCGTCGAGGCCGAGGCCCTCGAGGGTCTCGCGACGGAAGGCGCGGTAGCCGCCGGTGACGTCGCGCAGCGGCAGGTCCAGGGCGAGGCGGGAGTAGAGGCTGCCGCCCCGCGAGATGACCTCGCGGGACTTGGGCCAGTTGACGACCCGGCCGCCGGGCACCCAGCGGGAGCCGAGAACCAGGTCGGCGCCTTTGAGGGCGGTGAGCAGACGGGGCAGTTCCTCGGGCTGGTGCGAGCCGTCGGCGTCCATCTCGATCAGGACGCCGTAGTCCTTCTCGATGCCCCAGCGGAAGCCCGCTAGGTACGCGGCGCCGAGGCCCTCCTTGCCCTTGCGGTGCAGGACCTGGACGTGGTCGTCGGTGGCGGCCAGTTCGTCGGCGAGCTTGCCCGTGCCGTCGGGGCTGTTGTCGTCGGCCACCAGCACGTGGGCCTCGGGGACGGCCTTGCGCACCCGGCCGACGATCGCCTTGATGTTCTCCGCCTCGTTGTAGGTCGGAATGATCACCAACGCCGTGCCGAGCGGGCCGAACTGTCTCCCCCGGTCCTGTGCCGCGAGGGTCCCGTCGCCGTCGTTCACTGCTGCCCCTTCAAGTCCGTACGCAGACGTCCACCATAGTGGCCGCGGCCTGCGATGACGTGACAGGACGTAAGTATGGTGGTGTCGTTTCCACAAAAGCCGGGTAAGGATGCGCACTTTGGGGACTGTGCCTGCGGCGGCGAGGGCTGTGCGTGCTGCGGATGGGGGCCCGGCGCCCTTCGGGCCGACCTGGGACCCGCCGGCTGCGGGTCGACCGAAAGCCGTTGTCTACTGAGCGCCCGGCCCCATCCGGGTCACACCTCCCCGACCGGGCCGGAACGTTCCCTCGCCGTGTCACGGGCGCTGAGCCTGGCTCCCAGTGGCGGTGCCCCGGTGCGGCACACCGTCCCTGACCCAGCGGCGCGGCGGCGAGTGCGCGGGCGTTCCCCGGTCGGGCGTCCGGTGGTGGACTCGGACGAACCTACCGGCCCGCCGCCGTCGGCTGTCAACAGCCGCTCCACCTGCGGCTCTTGCATCGAAGCCCTGGTCAGCGCGGAGGATGCGCAGGTCGCGCGTCGGGGCGGCGACGACCGATCGACGGTGCGCCACCCCGGTAGATCACTCGCCCGGCCGTACGAACACGGTCCGTCCGCCCACCACGGTGCGCAGGCAGACGGGGAGGTCGCGGCCCGGGGTCAGGTCGGGCAGACCCGGGGTGCCGGAGCGGGGATCGGTCGACCAGCGGGCCACTCGGTCGTCCGGGGCCTGGACGACCAGTTCGCCGGTGCGCCACACGGCGTAGTCCGCGGGTGCGCCCGGCACCAGGACACCCGCGTCGTCCCGTCCGACGGCCCGCCATCCACCGCGCGTATGCGCGGTGAACGCGGCGCGTACGGAGACCCGGTGCTCGGGGGTGCGGTGGAAGGCGGCCGCGCGGACGCCACCCCAGGGGTCGAGGGGCGTGACCGGGCTGTCGGAGCCGAAGGCGAGCGGGACGCCGGCCCGGAGCAACGCCGCGAAGGGGTTCAGAGCCCGGGCTCGCGCGGCGCCCAGGCGCTGGGCGTACATGCCGTCCTCGCCGCCCCACAGCGCGTCGAAGGCGGGCTGGACGGACGCGGTCAGGCCGAGCTCGGCGAAGGCCGCGATCGTCTCGGGCGTGAGCATCTCGGCGTGTTCGACGCGGTGACGGGCTGCCCGGATACGGGCCAGGCCGAGCTTCTCCGCGGCGGCGCGCACGCCGTCGACGACGGAGGTCACGGCGGCGTCGCCGATCGCGTGGAAGCCCGCCTGGAGGCCCGCCTCGGTGCAGGCGGTGACGTGCGCGGCGACGGCGGCGGCGTCCAGGTAGGCGGTGCCGGTGTGGTCGGCGTCGGTGTACGGCTCGTGCAGGCAGGCGGTGTGCGACCCGAGGGCGCCGTCCACGAACAGGTCGCCGGCCGCGCCGATCGCGCCCAGTTCCCGGGCCTTCTCGACGTCCTGCTCGGCCCAGTAGCCGACCACGCGCGGGCCCGCCTGCTCGGAAGCGAGGTTCAGCAGATCAGTGAAGTCGTCCTCGGAGGAGATCTCCGGGCCCGCGCACTCGTGGACGGTCCCGATACCGAGGGACACGGCGTGCGCGAGGGCGGCGCGCTGGGCCTCCCTGCGCTGCTGCGGGGTGACGGCGCCGAGGGCGGCGGCGCGTACGGCGTGGTGGGCGTCGGCGGTCAGCGGGGCGTCCGGGGCGCCGAGGCCGGGGGTCAGGTCCAGCAGGGCCGTCGTGACGACCGCCGAGTGGACGTCGATCCGGCTCAGGTACAGGGGGCGGCCGCCGGTGGCCGCGTCGAGCTCGGCGCGGGTCGGGGGGCGGCCGCCGGGCCAGCGGGCGGCGTCCCAGCCGTGCCCGAGCAGGACGCGGTCGTTCGGGCGGGCGGCGGCGAAGTCCCGTACCAGGGCGAGGGCCGCGTCCAGGGAGGGGGCGTCGGACAGGTCGAGGCCGGTGAGGGCGAGGCCGGTGGACGTGGTGTGCACGTGCGCGTCGGTGAACGCGGGGGTGACCAGGGCGCCGTCCAGGTCGACCACCTCGTCGACACCGTCCGCGAAGGCGTCGGCCGCGCCCTCGGAGCCGACCCAGGCGACTTGGCCGCGCTCCACGACCATCGCCGTCGCGAACGGGTCGGCGGGGCTGTGCACCTCGCCGCGGCGGAGGAGGACGGTGGTCGGTTCGGCGGTGCGTTCACTCATGAGGGACAGTTTCGCGCCTCGCGCGGGGCGTCCGGCACGCAGGTCGGTCAGATCCGCGGCGGTCGTGCCTCGTACGGCGTGGACAGCACCACCGTGGTCCGTGTGGAGACGCCCGCCAGCGACCTGAGCCGGGCCAGCAGCTCCTCCAGCGCGTGCGGTGTGGAGACCCGCACCTTGAGGATGTAGTTCTCGTCGCCGGCGACGCTGTGGCAGGCCTCGATCTCGGGGACGCCGGAGAGGCGGTCCGCGATGTCGTCGGGTGCGCTGGGGTCGAACGGCTTCACCGAGATGAACGCGGTCAGGGGCAGCCCGACGGACTCCGGGTCGACCACCGCCGCGTAGCCGCGGATCACTCCGCGCTGTTCCAGCCGGCGCACCCGCTGGTGCACGGCCGACGTGGACAGGCCGGTGGCCTTGCCCAGGTCTGTGTAGCTCATCCGCCCGTCCTTGACGAGCAGCTGCACGATTTGTCGGTCGAGCTCCTCCATGGCGCAAGAACCTACAGTGCGGCTGATCTCCTGCGATACCTGAGCGGCGCAGGTCATGCCCGGTTCGTGATGTGGCCGAGAGCAGCCGGTGAGCCGTCCGGGGAACAAAGGGGCCGCGTCCGGCACCTGCGGATGGCATGTGACTAAGACCACACTCCTCGAACAGGCTCCGTGATGGTCTCGTGATTACCGCCGAGACGGGGCGGGAAGTGCTTGCTGTGGTCGAGGCCGCAGCGCCTTCACGGCCCAGCCCGAGGGGGAGAATCCTATGCAGAGTCTTAAGCGCCCTGGTCGTACCGCACCCAAGCGGTCGCAGCCGGTTGTCGAGCCCGAGCCGGAGGGCGTCGAACCCGACGCCCTCGAGGACGAACTCGACGACTACGACACCTTCGAGATGTACCGGGTCGTGTGCCCGGACTGCGCGCAGCCGATCGCCCTGCTGGCGGACGAGGAGGTCCTGCCGGAGCACGCGCTGTGTGCCTCGCCGTGGAACCCGTTCGGGCTCACGGTCTGCGCCGGCACCGGCCGCAAGGCGTCCGACGCCCGGTCGGCGGACGAGTCGGCCGAGCCGCAGGAGCAGGACACCGCCCTTCTGTTGACGCTCCCTCAGGGACTCGACTGGCGGACGCAGCCCTTCTCGCACGTCGGCGGCCCGGGCTCGCGCCCCATGCGGGTGCCCGTCATGCGCCGCCAGGCCGCCTGAGCGGCCTCGCTCCGACCCCGTGACCGAGCCGCGCCACGGCTCACAGACTGCCGTGGTGCGGTTCGGTGCGGCCTGACCGGAAGTGGCGGTACGTCAGACAGTCACACCGACTCGGACCTCGGCGAACTCACTCCCGATTCCGCGCACCGGTGACCTGTCCGCCGACCTCTGCGTTGCCCCGGTATGACCCCCACAACTTCGGCGACCGGGCGTCAGCGCCGTGTGTATGTTCCCGCACCGGTCCCCGCATCGACAGAATCGGTTCCGCTCGCGCCGCCGCAGGTCCAGGACCCGCCCATCTACCGTGATCTGATGCGCACTTGGGCGGACGGCGGCCGCACCCTGCCGGGGCGCCACGACCCGGAGTGGGTGCGGCTCGCGGCACCCCAGGTGACGCCGGGCCAGTTCAGCGGGTCTCGGGACCCGCGAGGTGACGGGCGATGACCATCCGCTGGATCTGGTTGGTGCCCTCGACGATCTGCAGGACCTTGGCCTCGCGCATGTACCGCTCGGCCGGGAAGTCGGCCGTGTAGCCGTACCCGCCGAGGACCTGGACGGCGTCGGTGGTCACCTTCATCGCGGTGTCGGTGCAGTGCAGCTTGGCCATGGCCGCCTGCTTGGCGAACGGCCGGCCCGCGTCGCGCAGTCGCGCCGCCGCCAGGTACAGCGCCCGGCCCGCCTCGATCTGGGTCGCCATGTCGGCGAGCATGAAGCGCAGGCCCTGGAAGTCGGCGATCGGCCGCCCGAACTGCTGCCGCCCGGTCGCGTACGCCACCGCCTCGTCGAGCGCCGCCTGGGCCAGGCCGACGGCACAGGCCGCGATGCCGAGACGTCCGGAGTCGAGGGAGGCCAGGGCGATCGCGAAGCCCTGGCCCTCGTCGCCGATGCGCCGGTCGTCGGGGACGCGGACCCCGTCGAAGTGGACCAGGGCCGTCGGCGAGCCCTTCATGCCCATCTTCTTCTCCGGCGCCGCGCCGCTGAGGCCCGCCGCGTCGCCGGGCACCAGGAACGCCGTGATCCCGCGCGGGCCCGCTTCGCCCGTACGGGCCATGACCGTGTAGAAGTCGGCGATGCCGCCGTGCGTGATCCACGCCTTGGTTCCGGTGATCACCCAGTCGCCGCCCTCGCGCACCGCCTTCGTGCGCAGTGAGGCCGCGTCCGAGCCGGAGGAGGGCTCCGAGAGGCAGTACGCGCCCAGGAGGCCGCCGCCGAGCATCGCGGGGAGGTGTTCGACCTGCTGCTCCTTGGTGCCGTAGGCGGCGAGTGCGTAGGAGGACAGGGTGTGCACGCTGACACCGAGGCCGACGGTGAGGCGGGCCGCGGCGAGCTCTTCGAGGACCTGGAGGTAGACCTCGTAGGGCTGGTCGCCGCCGCCGTACTCGGAGTCGTACGGCAGGCCGAGCAGTCCGGATTCGGAGAGCAGGGTGAAGACCTCGCGCGGGAAGCGTCCGGCGTCCTCCTCCTCGGCCGCCTTCGGGGCGATCTCGCGCTGCGCGATGTCGCGGACGAGCGAGATCAGATCCCGGGCCTCGTCCGTGGGCAGTTGCCGGTCCACCGGCTGCGGGGCGCGGTCGGGCATGGCGACGCTCTCCTCCCTGTCGGACACGGGCGGACGGCCCGTTGTGGGGGCGGCTCCGCCAGGTCTCACTGAGTGCGACCGAGGCTCGCACTTCCGGGTCTCGGAAGCTGCTGACCAGCGGCTGTGCGCTGTGAGTATGCCCGATCGGAGGCACTCCGTCACCGGTTAACGACCGCTCACTTCAAGAAGTTCCGACGCGCCCACCCTCCCTGAAATTGGTACGAACCATTGACCGATTGGTCTAGTCCTCTTACTGTTTCGCTCCAACGCTTCCCCGCGTTCATGCCAATCGGCGTGCGATCCCCTCCCTGTCCCCCGCGAGGAGACACCCGATGCACACCCCACTCCGCCCCCGCGTCCGGTTCCGGGCCCTCCTGTCCGCCTCGTGCTGCGCCGCCCTCGGCGCCGGCCTGCTCGCCGGTGCGGGCACCGCCACCGCCACGGAGCCCGGCCCCGCCGAGTCCACCGCGGCCGGCGCGGCCGACTCAAAGGTGGTCGGCTACTTCACCGACTGGGGCATCTACGGCCGCCAGTACTTCGTCAAGAACATCGAGACCTCCGGCTCCGCCGACAAGCTCACCCACATCAACTACGCCTTCGGCAATGTCACCGACGGCAAGTGCGCCCTCGGCGACGCCTGGGCGGACACCGACAAGCCGTTCACCGCCGAGGAGTCCGTGGACGGTGTCGCCGACACCGCGGACCAGCCGCTGAGCGGCAACTTCAACCAGCTGATCAAGCTGAAGAAGCTCCACCCCGACCTCAAGGTCATCTGGTCGTTCGGCGGCTGGAGCTGGTCGGGCGGCTTCGGTGAGGCGGCCAAGGACCCGGCCGCCTTCGCCCAGTCCTGCTACGACCTGGTCGAGAACTCGAAGTGGGCGGACGTCTTCGACGGCATCGACATCGACTGGGAGTACCCGAACGCCTGCGGCCTGACCTGCGACACCAGCGGCCGGGAGGCGTTCCGGGACGTGATGGCCGCGCTGCGCGCCAAGTTCGGCAAGCGGCAGTTGGTCACCGCGGCGATCACCGCCGACGCCACACCCGGCGGCAAGATCGACGCGGCGGACTACGCGGGCGCGGCGCGGTACGTCGACTGGTACAACCCAATGACGTACGACTACTTCGGCGCCTGGGCCGCCACCGGGCCGACGGCACCGCACTCCCCGCTGACGTCGTACCCGGGCATCCCGGAGGAGGGCTACAACACCGCCGCCACCATCGCCAAGCTCAGGAGCCTGGGCATCCCGTCCTCGAAGCTGCTGCTCGGCATCGGCTTCTACGGGCGCGGCTGGACCGGCGTCACCCAGGCGAAGCCGGGCGGCACGGCCACCGGCCCGGCGGCGGGGACGTACGAGGCCGGTTTCGAGGACTACAAGGTGCTCAGGACCACGTGCCCGCCGACCGGCACCGTGGGCGGCACCGCCTATGCCAAGTGCGGCAGCGACTGGTGGAGTTACGACACTCCGAAGACGATCAAGGGGAAGATGAAGTACAAGGACGCGCAGCGCCTGGGCGGCACGTTCTTCTGGGAGCTGAGCGGGGACACCGCGGACGGCGAGCTGATCAACGCGATCAACTGACCGAGCCGAAAGGCGACTGGGGGCGGAGGACCACGAGCCTCCGCCCCAAGTCGTCCGTCAAGAGAGCATCGGCCGTGAAGGCGTCAGCCGGGTGTCGTCAGCCGTCGTCGCGGCGGGCCGGCGCCGGGGCCGGATAGGCGGGGTCCATCTCCTCGATGGCCCGCATCGAGCCGCCGAGCGTCTTCACCAGGAGTTCGCGCATCGTCTCGCGGGACAGCTTGGGGCGGTCGATCCAGTCGAGGGCGGCGCCCTCGACGCTGCACACCCAGGCGAGCAGGCCCATGCGCGGCACCTGCGCGATGTCACTGCGGCCGTACGCCCCTTCGGCGATGGTGGCGACGATCGCCTCGCGCACCCCGTCCCGGATGGCGTGCACCTCGGCGTCGAAGCCGACGCCGCCGCTGACGATCGTGCGGTAGGCGGCCTGGTTGTGCTCGGCGTAGCGCAGATAGCTGTCGATGGTGCGGTGGACCCGGCCCACCGGCTCCAGTTCGAGGCCGCTCGCCGCGTAGGTGACCAGGTCGGCGACGGAGTCCTGGATGATCGCCAGGTAGTAGCCGCGCTTGGACTGGAAGTAGTAGTAGATCAGTCCCTTGGCGACATGGGCCTGCCGGGCGATGTCGTCCATCGAGAGCGCGTCGTACGACGTGTCGGCGAACAACTTCCGCCCGATGGCGATGAGTTCGGCACGGCGTGCGACCGAGCGCTCGGTGCCGCGCGCCCGGGGACGGGCGGCGTCGCGCTGTTGACTGATATTCAATTTCGACCCTGGTCTCAACCGGTGGCGGGACACCCGCAGTATGTCAGGTCGGGTATGCGTCAGGTCACAGCAGGCCGAGCTGGGTGACGAGCATCGCGATCACCACGACGAGGGTCCAGCCCATGATGTGCTCGACGATCTTCGGGCCGTCTTCGCGGGGGCCGCCGGTACGGGCGCGGGCGGCGGCGGCTGAGTGTGCGGTCATGGCTTCTCGCTGAGGTCGGACGTACGGGTGGACTCCCCCCACCGGTCTGTCCACCTTGCCACTCGGGGCGGCTTTTGCGGCAGAGAGCTTGGTCACACGCGAACGGCCCCCGGCTTCGCTTCGAGCCGGGGGCCGTTCGTACGTCGGCTCAGCGCACGCCGACCGCCGCGAGCGCCTTGCGCTGGCGCGGGCTCGGCTGGGCCGGGAAGTACAGGTAGCAGACGCCGCCGGTACCGGAGACGACCTTGCCACTGGCGTTGTACCGCTTGGTCCTGAGCCAGATATTTTCCCACTCGCGCCGCTTGTAGACGCGCCGCACGGCCTCGTTGGTCGGCGAGTTCGGGTCGTTGGCGATCACGTCACCGGTGGCCGTGAAGCCGATCACGGTCATCAGGTGGCCGGAGGTGCCGTAACCCGCGCCCGTGAGCTCCTCCTTGAGGAAGGACTGGGACGTTATGGCCGGGATGCCGGCGGCGATCAGCGTCTCCAGGTCGGTGAGCGAGCCGAGCCGGGTGACCACGCCCTGGAGGCCCTTGAAAGTGGCCGCGTAGGCGGCGTTGAACGGCCAGTTGCCGCAGCCCTCGTACTGGTAGTCGTAGGTGTACCGGGCCGCGTGGCAGACCTGCGGGTCGGCGTACGCGGGGTCCACCCAGGCCAGTTGCTCGGAGCTGAGCCGGCCGCCCCAGTACTCGATGATCATCTGCGAGGAGGTGGGGCTGCACCAGGCCTCCCCGCCGTTGTCGTACTCGGGGTACTGGCCGATGTGGATCTCCTGCGAGTAGCGCGGGACGGTCAGTTCCTGGGCGAGACCCGGGGCGGAGGCCGGGACGGTGAAGCGGTCGGGGACGTCGGAGCCCATCGCACCGAGCCGCCAGACCGTGGGCGTGGTCTTCGCGCCGGGCTTGCGGTAGAGGGTGAGCCTGAGGCGGTACGACACCAGGCGCAGGCCCGCGGCCGGGTCGTCGATCGCGAAGGTGTCCGTCCAGACGCTGCTCTTGTCGTCGCTCTGGTCGTCGACCGAGGTCCGCCTGATGTCCTGGTCGCCGGCCGCCCAGCGGCCCATCACGTACCAGGGGGTGTCCGTGCCGTCGGAGTACGTGCCCTTGAGCTCCACCTGGAGCCAGGTGCCGGCCGGGGTGTGGGCGTTCCAGGAGGCGATCGCCTCCGTGGCGGGGACGGCGAGCTCGTGGACGGGGGACGTCCAGGTCGCGTACTCCCAGGCGGCCGTCCTGCCGGTGTGCGGGTCGGTGTAGTCGGCGGTGCCCGCGGGGGTGCCGATCACGACACCCGGGCGGACGCCCGCGACGGCCCGGGTGCCCTTGGCGGTGCCGCCGCGCCAGTGGGCGTACGTGGTCCAGAAACGGTTGTCGACCGGGCGGGCCGGGGCAAGGTCGGTCGTGTCGGTCACGATGCTGCTCGTGGTGTCGGCGGACGCCGGGCCCGCGCTGCCGGCCACGGCGGCGGCGACCGCGGCGGCCAGGACGGTTCTCCGGGACGGCTGTTCGGCTCTGCTCATGGGCGGAATGACTCCCAGGTGTCCGAGTCGGGGCAGGTCCAATGCACGGTTGTGCGCCAACTATGGAGCAGGCGGCATGCTCCTGCCAGCACTTCGGGCCATGCCACGCCCGGCAATATTGGTCTCTTCCACTGGCGTGACCTGGCCGACTTAGACTGCGGGGAGAAATCCTGCTCCCTGCTCCCTGCTCCCCGAGGAACGGCCATCCGCGACCTCGCCTCCCGGCTCCGCCGACTCCCCCCGTCCTGCGGACCGGTCCGCCTGATCGGCGTCGACGGACACGCCGGCTCCGGGAAGTCCACGTTCGCGCGGCAGTTGGCCCGGGAGCTGGACGGCGCGCCGGTACTGCGTCTCGACGACATCGCCAGCCATGCGGAGCTGTTCGGCTGGACCGAGCGGCTGCTGACCCAGGTGATCGAACCGCTCGGCCGCGGCGAGACGGCGCGGTACACGCCGTACGACTGGCACACCCGCCGCTTCGGACCGCCCCGCCCGCTCCCCCCTGCCCCGGTGGTTCTCGTCGAGGGCGTGGGGGCGGGCCGCCGGGCGCTGCGCCCGTATCTGGCGCACCTGCTGTGGATGGAGCTGCCCCGCGAGGAGGCGTGGGGGCGTGGGCGGGCGCGGGACGGGGAGGAGCAGCGGGAGTTCTGGGACGGCTGGGTCCGGGCGGAACAACGGCACTTCGCCGAGGACCCCTCACGGCCCTTCGCCGATCTGCTGGTACGGCAGTGCGCAGAGGGATATGAGGTGCTGTCGGGGCCTGCCGGAAGCATTGGACCGAACCAGAACATCACGCAGGGTGACGGACCATCCGCAGTGTGCTGAACTTGTGAAGAGCCGTGCGGGAGAACTTCCCGGAGTGCTTCAACTCGGCTTGACCGACGGGCCGTACAGGTCTTACGTTCTGAATGTGCGGCACATCGAAGCCGCCCCTCAGACGCGAAGCCCCCGGTTGTTCCCCCGTGATCGGGGGCTTCGTTCTGCCCTCTTCGCGTTTTCCGGACGCCCCGGGGCATGATTCGCTCACCCTCGGTCACCACGCGCGAGTGCGCCCCTGTGCTCCCACCTCGTCAAACGGCCTGTGCGGCACCCTACGGCGGGCGACACCACCGCAGGTACGATGCCCTCGGTGCGACCTACGGACGGCTGCTCTGCGCACCGTTGCAACTCCGGTCCGCGGCACAGCGGTTGGACCAAGGCGGTCGACGGGCACCGGCCCGCCGGCCAACCAAACGGGGGCACGGTTTGTGGGGGACGTGATGGACTTCGGCACGCAGGGCCCCGAGGCCCCGGCCGACCTCGCCTGGCTGCGAGGTGTGGACGCCTACACGATGGGCGCCTATCCGCAGGCGGAGGAGGAGTTCCGCACCGCGGTGCGGATCGATCCCGGCATGGCCGACGGCTGGCTGGGACTGCACGCGCTGCGCGTGGACACGACGACAGCGCTGCTCAGGATGTTCCGGCACCGGGACCGCTTCGGCGAACAGCGCGCGCGGCACCGCCGCACCATCAACTCCTGGTACTGGCTGGGCTGGTGGGTGCAACCGGTGCTGGAGAGCCCGCGCGACCTGCTCCTCGCCCACGCCTCGCACTGGCTGGACGGCCGGCACGTCCCGGAACTCGACCGGGCCCTGGCGGGCCTGCCGCCGGTGGACGCCGACCACCAGGTCCGCTTCCTGCACGCCTGCCGCGCCTATCTCGTCAAGGACTGGGAACAGCTGGTCCGGCACACCGACCCGCTGATCAACGACCCCATGCTGGGCATCGAGGCGGGCCTGTTCGGCGGTATGGCCCGGGTCCGCCTGGAGATGTACGGGCAGGCCGAACCTCTGCTGTCGGCGGCCCTGATGCGCTGCCGCAGCGAACAGCCCCAGCGCAAGGAACTGCGCTACTGGCTGGCGCGGGCCCACGAGGGCACCGGCCGCAGCGCCGCCGCGCTGCCCCTGTACCGGGCCGTGCACCGCGTCGACCCCGCCTTCATGGACACCTCGGCCCGGCTCGCGGCGATCGCCGAGGGCGACGGGTACGACGAGTCCACCGACCTCGCCGCGATCACGCTCACCGGAGCGGGGCAGGACGTGCTGGACGGCCCGGACGGACTCGACCCGCTCTTCGGCGGCGAAGGGCGCGACCTGAAGCTGACGGAGCCCGAGCTGCCGTCCTCCGGACCGCTGCCGTCGGCATCCGATCCCGCGGTCCGCGAGAAGGCCGTGCCCTCGCCCTCGCTGCCCGCCGGGCCCACGGATCCCGCGTTACTCGAGGAGGCGCTCGCCGAGCTCGAGCGCATGGTGGGCCTGGAACCAGTGAAACGCCAGGTGAAGGCGTTGTCCGCACAGTTGAACATGGCCCGGCTGCGCGCCGGGCAGGGGTTGCCGGTCCAGCCGCCGAAACGGCACTTCGTGTTCTCCGGCCCCTCCGGCACCGGCAAGACCACCGTGGCCCGCATCCTCGGCCGGGTCTTCTACGCCCTCGGGCTCCTCGGCGGTGACCATCTCGTGGAGGCCCAGCGGGCCGACCTGGTCGGCGAGTACCTCGGCCAGACCGCCGTGAAGGCCAACGAGCTGATCGACTCCGCGCTCGGCGGTGTGCTGTTCGTCGACGAGGCATACTCGCTCTCCAACTCCGGTTACGGAAAAGGCGACGCGTACGGCGACGAGGCGCTCCAAGTGCTGCTGAAACGCGCCGAGGACAACCGTGACCACCTCGTGGTGATCCTGGCCGGCTATCCCGAGGGCATGGACCGTCTGCTGGCCGCCAACCCCGGGCTGTCGTCCCGCTTCACGACCCGCGTCGACTTTCCGTCCTACCGGCCGCTCGAACTCACCTCGATCGGCGAGGTGCTGGCCACGGAGAACGGTGACGTGTGGGACGAGGAGGCGCTGGACGAGCTGCGCTCCATCGCCGGGCATGTGGTCGACCAGGGGTGGATCGACGAGCTGGGCAACGGGCGGTTCCTGCGGACGCTGTACGAGAAGAGCTGCGCGTACCGGGATCTGCGGTTGTCGACGTATCCGGGGGTGCTGACGCGGGACGACTTGTCGACGCTTCGGTTGCCGGACCTGATGCAGGCGTACGGAGAGGTGCTGTCGGGGCGGGGGCCGCAGGATCCGTCGACGATGTGACGGGGCTTGGGCAGGTGCTGGTGCGGGTGCGGGTGCAGGCGGGGGCTGCGCAACCCGGCGCTGACGGGGTGCCGCTGCGCCCACCCGTGCCGCCCCGGCGGCACCACTGCCCGCAGCTACGCACGATGCCGGCTGGGCGCCGCCGCTGAGGCACAGTAGCCCGCAGGCGGCGGCGCGCCTCAGCTCGCCAGCGCCTCCTCCGGCTCCCCGCTCACCCTCGGCTCCGCGACCCGTACCTCCGGCACCTCGCGGTGGGCCGGATCGCGTACCTCGCCGACCAGCAGCTCCAGTACGTCCTCCAGGGCGACGAGCCCCAGCACCTTGCCGGACGCGTCCGCGACCTGGGCGAGGTGTGTCGCGGCCCGGCGCATCACCGTGAGCGCGTCGTCGAGGGGCAGCTCGGACCGGAGCGTCGTCATCGGGCGCCAGACCTGCTGCGGCACCGCCCGCTCGGAGTCCTCCAGGTCGAGTACGTCCTTGACGTGCAGGTAGCCCATGAAGGCGCCGTTCTCCGCCGCCACCGGGAAGCGGGAGTATCCGGTGTGGCCGGTGAGTTCGACGATCTGTCCCGGGGTGACCGAGGGGCTGACCGTCACCAGCGACTCACGCCTCAGAAGCACGTCCGTGACCGGGCGGGAACCCAGCTCCAGGGCGTCCTCCAGGCGTTCCTGCTCCTCGGGGTCGAGCAGACCGGCCTGGCCGGAGTCCTCCACGAGGCGGTTGAGCTGTTCGCTGGTGAAGACGGCCTCCACCTCGTCCTTGGGCTCGACGCCGAAGAGCCGCAGGATGCCCCCGGCGCAGGCGCCGAGGCCCACGGTGATCGGCTTGCAGAGACGGGCGAAGGCGACCAGGCCGGGGCTGAGCCACAGCGCGGCCTTCTCCGGGGCCGCCATGGCGAGGTTCTTCGGGACCATCTCGCCGATGACGAGGTGGAAGAAGACGACCGCGGCGAGCGCGATGACATAGCCGAGCGGATGGATCATGCCGTGCGGCAGGTGGATCCACTCGAAGACCGGCTCCAGCAGGCGCGCCACCGTCGGTTCGGCGACCGCGCCCAGGGTCAGCGAGCAGACGGTGATGCCGAACTGGGCGGCCGCCATCATCTGCGGCAGCCGCTCCAGGCCGTACAGGACCTGCCGGGCCCGGGCGGTGCCGAGCGGTTCGATCTGGCTGCGGCGCACGGAGACGAGGGCGAACTCGGCGCCGACGAAGAAGCCGTTGAGGAGCACGAGCAGCGCGGCGAACAGAAGTTGGAGCACGCTCATCGGGCTGCCTCCACCACGACGGGGGCCGTCCGCACCAGGCGGACGCGCTCGGCGCGGTAGTGCCCCACCTGGCGCACCGACAGCCGCCAGCCGGGCAGATCGGCCCGGTCGCCGACGGCCGGGATGCGGCCGAGGAGGTCGGCCACCAGGCCGGCGACGGTCTCGTACGGCCCCTCGGGCACGTCCAGGCCGATGCGCCGGAGGATGTCGACGCGGCAGCTGCCGTCGGCCTCCCAGGCGGGCCTGCCGTCCTCCGGCGCGGCGGGGGCGAGTTCGGGCACGTCCTGGCCGTCGTGCTCGTCGCGGACCTCGCCGACGATCTCCTCGACGATGTCCTCCAGCGTGACGACGCCTGCCGTGCCGCCGTACTCGTCGACGACGACGGCTATGGGCTGTTCGTTGCGCAACTGTGCGAGCAGGGGCCGTACGGGCAGGGTCTCGGGTACGAGCAGCGCCGGACGGGCGATGTGCACCACCGGGGTGCGCAGACGGTTGTGGGCGGGGACGGCCAGGGCGTCCTTGAGGTGCACCATGCCGACGATCTCGTCGATCTTCTCGCGGTAGACGGGGAAGCGGGACAGACCGGTGGCGCGGGTCAGGTTGACCACGTCCTCGGCGGTGGCCGACGACTGCAGGGCGCTGACCTTCACGCGCGGGGTCATGACGTGCTGCGCGGTCAGCTCGGCCAGCGACAGCGTCCGTACGAAGAGGTCCGCGGTGTCCTGCTCCAGGGCGCCGGCCCGCGCGGAGTGCCGGGCCAGGGAGACGAGTTCGCCGGGGGTGCGGGCGGAGGCCAGCTCCTCGGTGGGCTCGATGCCCAGTGCGCGGACGAGATGGTTGGCGACCGCGTTCAGGCCGGCGATCACCGGGTGGAAGAGGCGGGCGAAGGCATGCTGGGGGCCGGCGACGAAGCGCGCGACCTGCATCGGCTTGGACACCGCCCAGTTCTTGGGCACCAGTTCGCCGATCACCATCTGCACGGCCGAGGCCAGCAGCATGCCGATGACCACGGCGACACCGGAGACCGCTCCCTCGGGGATGCCGGTCGCGGTGATGGGGCCGTCCAGCAGCTCGGCGAGCGCCGGTTCGGCGAGCATGCCGACGACGAGGGAGGTGATGGTGATGCCGAGCTGGGTGCCGGAGAGCTGGAAGGACAGCTCCTTGAGGGACTCGACGACCGTACGGGCTCGTCGGTCGCCCTCGGCGGCGGCCTTCTCGGCGTCCGTCGCCTCGACCGTCACCAGGCCGAACTCGGCCGCGACGAAGAATCCGTTGGCGAGAATCAGCAGGAAAGCCGCTCCGAGGAGCAGCAGGGGGGTGGTCATGATGCCGCCGCCTCGATATGTCGGGAGGGGGCGGCGCAGGTACTACAGGACGATCCGTCCATCGCTGGAGGGAGTCACTCCTCGGGTAGCAGGAACAACACAGGGCGGAGGCGCAACGAGAACGCCTCCGCCAACAGATTAATCAAGACATGGCCCGTTACGGCAGATCCCCAGTCGAACGGTCTTCGACGAGCGCCCGCAGGGCGCGTGCGTCGGCGATGGCGTGCTGCTTGGCGATGCCCGGCTGGATGCCGAGCGCGGGCAGGCTGGTGCCGTCGCTGAGGTTGAGGAAGACCCAGGGGTCGCCGGGGCGGAGGTTCACCTGGATGATCTCGGCCCAGGCCAGGCGGCGCTTGCTGGCGATATTGACGACGGTGACACCGGTCTCGTCGGCGACGACCTTCGGCCGCGACAGCATGAGCAGCACACCGAACAGGAGCGCCCCGGTGAAGACGAAGCTGAGGCGCTCGCCGGGGCTGAGCTGCTCCAAGAGCATCGCGACTGTCGTGATGACCACGAAGATCGCGACTCCGGCGGTCAGCAGCACGGCGCGGGTGCGCCCTGGCCGGAACGTGACGGGGAGAGCGGGCATTTCGGACATTCTGACGGTGCCCCTCAGAGACGGCAGGCGTGGATGGCCGTCGTCAGGATGGCCCGCGCGCCGATGTCGTACAGGTCGTCCATGATCCGCTGGGCTTCCTTGGAAGGGACCATCGCACGGACGGCGACCCAGCCCTCGTTGTGCAGCGGGGAGACGGTCGGGGACTCGAGGCCCGGCGTCAGCGCGACGGCCTTCTCGAGCTGCTCGACGCGGCAGTCGTAGTCCATCATCACGTACGTCCGGGCCACCAGGACGCCCTGGAGGCGGCGCAGGAACTGCTGGACCTTGGGCTCGTCGGCCTCAGCTCCGACGCGGCGGATGACGACGGCCTCCGACTTCATGATCGGGTCGCCGAAGACTTCGAGGCCCGCGTTGCGCAGCGAGGTGCCGGTCTCCACGACGTCCGCGATGACTTCGGCGACGCCCAGTTCGATCGCGGTCTCGACGGCGCCGTCGAGGTGGACGACCGAGGCGTCGATGCCGTTGTCGGCGAGGTGCTTGGCGACGATGCCCTCGTACGAGGTGGCCACCGTCTTGCCGGCGAGGTCCGCGATGCCGGCCGCCGTGCCGGGCTTGCCGGCGAAGCGGAAGGTGGAGCGGGCGAAGCCGAGCGGGAGGATGGCCTCCGCGCTGGCGCCCGAGTCGATCAGCAGGTCGCGGCCGGTGATGCCGATGTCGAGGCGGCCGGAGGAGACGTAGATCGCGATGTCGCGGGGGCGGAGGTAGAAGAACTCCACCTCGTTCTCCGGGTCGACGATCCGCAGTTCCTTGGACTCGCGGCGCTGCTGGTAGCCGGCCTCATGCAGCATCTCCGCCGCAGGTCCTGACAGGGAACCCTTGTTGGGGACGGCGATGCGCAGCATGAGGTCGGCTTCCTTCGTTCGTGCGTGTGTGGTGTGCGGGTGGGTGGGTGGCGCGGCTCAGAGGTGGGCGTAGACGTCGTCCAGGGAGATCCCGCGGGCGACCATCATCACCTGGACGTGGTACAGCAGCTGCGAGATCTCCTCGGCAGCCGCCTCCTTGCCCTCGTACTCGGCGGCCATCCAGACTTCGGCGGCCTCCTCGACGACCTTCTTGCCGATGGCATGGACGCCCTTGCCGACCAGTTCTGCGGTGCGGGAAGTGGCGGGGTCGCCGTGTGCGGCCTTGTGCTGGAGCTCGGTGAAGAGCTCCTCGAACGTCTTATTGGACATGGTGGCGCCCACTTTACGCGGTGTGGTGGCCGGCCTAACGCCACGGTTCAGATACTGAGCGGAGGGTGGCCGCCGTGGCCACCGCCGCCGTCACCGCCTCGTGGCCCTTGTCCTCGTTGGAGCCCTCGATGCCGGCCCGGTCCAGGGCCTGCTCCTCGGTGTCGCAGGTGAGGACACCGAAGCCGACGGGGACGCCGGTTTCCACGGACACCTGGGTGAGGCCCTGGGTGACGCCCTGGCACACGTACTCGAAGTGGGGGGTGCCGCCGCGGATGACGACACCGAGGGCGACGATCGCGTCGTAGCCGCGGCCCGCGAGGACCTTGGCGACGACCGGGAGCTCCCAGGTGCCGGGGACCCTCAGCAGGGTCGGCTCGTCAATCCCCAGGTCGCGCAGGGCGCGCAGCGCGCCGTCCACCAGACCGTCCATCACCTTCTCGTGCCACTGTGCCGCGATGACGGCGACCCGCAGGTCTCCGACATTGCGTACGGACAGTTCCGGTGCACCCTTGCCGCTCACGTCGCTCCTTGGTGTTCTGTCTTACTGGTTGCCGCAGGTGGACACGGGTGTCGTGTCCAGCCAGGGCAGGTCGTGACCCATCCGGTCCCGCTTGGTGCGCAGGTAGCGGAGGTTGTGCTCGCCCGCCTGTACGGGCATCGGCTCGCGGCCGTTGACCTTGAGGCCGTGGCGGACGAGCGCGTCGGTCTTGTCGGGGTTGTTGGTCATCAGACGCACGCTGTGGACGCCGAGGTCCTGAAGGATCTGCGCGCCGGCGCCGTAGTCCCGGGCGTCGGCGGGCAGGCCGAGTTCCAGGTTGGCGTCGAGGGTGTCGTGGCCCTGCTCCTGGAGCTCGTACGCGCGCAGCTTGGACAGCAGGCCGATGCCGCGTCCTTCGTGGCCGCGCAGATAGACCACCACTCCCCTGCCCTCGCTCTGGATGCGCTCCAGGGAGGCGTCGAGCTGGGGGCCGCAGTCGCAGCGGGCGGAGCCGAAGACGTCGCCGGTGAGGCACTCGGAGTGGACGCGGACCAGGACGTCCTCGCCGTCGCCGATGTCTCCGTGCACCAGGGCGACGTGCTCGACGCCGTCCACGGTGGAGCGGTAGCCGTACGCCGTGAAGGTGCCGTGGACGGTGGGCAGGCGGGTCTCGGCCTCGCGGCGGACGGTGGGTTCGGAGCTGCGGCGGTAGGCGATCAGGTCCTCGATGGAGATGATCGTCAGGCCGTGCTTGCGGGCGAAGGGGATCAGTTCGGGCAGGCGCAGCATGCGGCCGTCCTCGCCGGCGATCTCGACGATCGCGCCGGCCGGGCGCAGGCCCGCGAGGCGGGCGAGGTCGACGGCTGCCTCGGTGTGGCCGTTGCGGACCAGGACCCCGCCGGGCTTGGCGCGGAGCGGGAAGACATGGCCGGGGCGGACGAGGTCCGTGGGCTCCGCCGTACCGCTCGCGAGCAGCTGAAGCGTGGTGGCCCGGTCGGAGGCCGAGATGCCGGTGCTCACACCGTGAGCGGCGGAGGCGTCGACGGAGACTGTGAACGCGGTTTTCATCGACTCGGTGTTGTCGTCGACCATCTGCGGGAGCCGCAGCCGCTCCAGCTCGTCGCCCTCCATGGGGGCGCAGATCAGGCCGCGGCACTCGCTCATCATGAAGGCGACGATCTCGGGGGTCGCCTTCTCGGCGGCGACCACGAGGTCGCCCTCGTTCTCCCGGTCCTCGTCGTCCACGACCACGATCGGGCGGCCGGCCGCGATGTCCGCGATGGCCTGCTCGATCGGGTCGAGCGCGAAGTCCTCGAAACCGTCGGTGCTGTACAGGATCGGTGCCGCTGTCATGCCGGCGCTCCTTCCAGAGTGGGCTGCGAGGCCTTGCGGGAACGCAGCCACCAGTCGCGCATGCCCCACAGGACGAGCGCGCCGTAGATGACGTAGACGAAGCCGGAGAAGGCGTAGCCGTTGGCGAAGTTCAGGGGGACGCCGACCAGGTCGACCAGCAGCCAGGCGAACCAGAACTCGACCATGCCGCGTGCCTGGGCGTACATGGCGACGATGGTGCCGACGAAGATGTAGGCGTCCGGCCAGGGGTCCCAGGACAGGGTCGGGTAGGCCTTGAAGAGGAGGGCCACCGCGACGGTGCCGACGGCGGCGGCGCCGACCATCGCCGCGCGCTCGCGCCAGGTGGCGAACCGCGGGGTGATCTGGCCGTCGCCGGACTGACCCTGGCGGCGGTTCCACTGCCACCAGCCGTACCCGGCGACGACCATGACGACGGCCTGCTTGCCCGCGCTGCCCGTCAGGTGGCCGAAGAAGGCCCCGAAGAGGACGAGGCCGGACAGGAACTGGACGGGCCAGGTCCATATGGACCGGCGCCAGCCGAGGGCGAGGCCGACCAGGCCGAGGATGTTGCCGACCATGTCCGACCAGAGGATGTGCTGGTCGAAGAGGACGAACGCCTCGGAGTTCAGCCAGTTCACTGAGCGGCCCCCTGACTGCCCATCAGCCGCTCGACGTACTTGGCGATGACGTCGACCTCGAGGTTGACCGGGTCGCCGGGCTGCTTGCGGCCCAGCGTGGTCAGGTCGAGGGTGGTGGGGATGAGGCTCACCGTGAAGTAGTCCGGGCCCGCGTCGACGACGGTGAGGCTGATGCCGTCGACGGTGATGGAGCCCTTCTCGACGACATAGCGCGTGAGGTCCGCGGGGAGCGAGATCTTCACGATCTCCCAGTTCTCGGACGGCTTGCGCTCCAGCACCGTGCCGGTGCCGTCGACGTGGCCCTGCACGATGTGGCCGCCGAGGCGGGCGCCGAGGGCCATGGGGCGTTCGAGGTTGACGCGGGAGCCGACGGCGAGGGCGCCGAGGCTGGAGCGGTTCAGCGTCTCGGCCATCACATCGGCCGTGAACCAGTCGCCCTCGTGCTCGACGACGGTCAGACAGACGCCGTTGACGGCGATGGAGTCGCCGTGCTTCGCACCCTCGGTGACGATGGGGCCGCGCAGCCGGAAGCGGGAGGCGTCGCCGAGGTTCTCGACGGCGGTGACCTCACCCAGCTCTTCGACGATTCCGGTGAACACTTCCCGGGTCCTCCTGCCTCTTCGGGCACGGACTCCGGGGCTGTCGATGACGACAGAATGTACGAGCGGGAACACCGGGGACGACGCCGGACAGGGCTCGCCCCATGGACGAACCGGTTCGGCGGCGCGCACGAATGCCCGCCCGCCGCGCACTGCCTCCCATCCGGACTTTAACCGTCGGTCCAGGAATTTCACCTGGTCAACCGGCCGCTGGAAGCGACCGGGTCGCGGACTGTAACCGCCGGTTCGGACTTTCACCGACCCCGGAGTGCGCTGCTTCTGGTACAGAGCCAGTGTGCCACGCCTGATCGACGTCCATACGGGCGAACGGTGTGGGGTGACTCACAGGATCCGCCGATGGACTTCTCGGGCGGACCGTGGCGGCCCAATTCCCGCACGCGGTCCGCAGCTTGACCTTGGTCCGCGACCCTTGACGCAATGGTCTAGTCCTTTTTAGGGTCACCTTGGGTGGACACCCGCACAGACGGGCCCGGCGGCGGTGACGACGGCCCTTGCCCGCCGCCGGGCCTCTTTACTGGGGAGGGGCGCTCCATCCGGGGACGTCCGGTGTGCGAAGGGGCTGAACACCATGACCACGATCCTGGTGACCGGCGGCAGCGGAACGCTCGGCCGGCTCGTCACCGAGCGGCTGCGCGCGGGCGGGCACGAAGTGCGGGTACTCAGTCGGCACACGCAGCCGTACGCCGTCGATCTGCGGGAGGGCGGCGCCGGACTGGACGCCGCCGTCGCGGGCGTGGACACGATCGTGCACTGCGCGAGCACACCGCGCGGCGGTGACGAGCAGGCGGCGGCACACCTGATCGCGGCGGCGCGGCGGGCGGGCGTGGGCCACCTCGCCCACATCTCGATCGTCGGGGTGGACCGGGTGCCGCTCGGCTACTACCGGACCAAGCTCGCCGTGGAGAAGCAGATCGAGGAGTCGGGGCTCGGCTGGACCGTGCTGCGGACGACCCAGTTCCACGATCTGCTCGTACAGGTGTTCCAGGTGCTGGCCAAGGCGCCGGTCGTGCCGTTGCCCGCGGGTGTCCGGGACCAGCCGATCGAGGTGGCCGAAGTCGCGGAACGGCTGGCCGAGTTGGCGGCGGGCGCACCCGCGGGGCGGGTCGACGAACTGGGCGGACCCGAGGTGCGGTCGCTCGAGTCGCTGGCTCGCGCCTACCTGAAGGCGACGGGGCGGAAGCGGGCGGTTGTGAACGTGCCGCTGGCGGGCAAGGCGTACCGGGGGTTCCGGGCGGGCGGCCATCTGACGCCGGAACGGGCCGTGGGCAAGGGGACGTTCGAGGACTACCTGGCTGCCAAGCGGCGGGGTTGAGGGCTGTCCGGCGGCTCAGGCGGAGGGAAACGGCGGCACGCCTCGTCGACGCCGGGGACGACACCGATGAGCCGAGGCGATGGGGCGCTGACGCGCGAGCGCGGCGGTCGAGAGGTCCTGGCTCAGCTCGTCCTCCGGGGCGCGAACAGCTCGTCCTGCGCCTGCTCCCGCGCCGTGAGCAGCGCCCCGCGCAGCACCGCACCGCCCCCCAGGGCGCTGGGCCGCACCTCCGTGGGCAGGGGTGACAGCCGGGCGAGACGGTCCTGGACCCGCAGTGCCAAGGTGTCGCCGCCCGCGCGACCGATCTCACCGGCCAGCACCACACAGCCAGGGTCCAGTACGGCGATGACAGCGGCGGCGCCGAGGGCGACGCGGTCGGCGAGAGCGTCGAGGAAGCGGTCGGGGGCGGGGCTGGGGGGCGGCGCGGCGTGGTCACCCTCGGCGGGCGCGGTCGGGCTGTGGTCGGCGTCAGAGGCCGGGCCTGCATGCGACGCGGCACCAACCTCGGGATCGGTGGGCGGCCCGGCACCGCCGCCCGCGGCGAGCGCGTCCGGGGAGCGGGCAGCGTCAGGAGCCGGGCCCGGATGGGGCGCGGCACGGATGTTGTCGGCGAGCGCGTCCCGGGAACGGTCGGCATCAGAAGCCGGGCCCGGATGCAACGCAGCACGACCATCCCCCGCCCGAGCGTCCAGAAAGCCGCCAACCGCAGATCCCGTGACCGGCCCACCACCGCCGCCCTCGGCGAGCACGTCCAGCGAGCGGCCGGCATCAGAAGCCAAGCCCGGATGCGACCCACCACGACCATCCCCCGCCCGAGCGTCCAGAAAGCCGCCAACCGCAGGTCCTGTGACCGGCACGGCACGACCACCGTCGGCCGGCGCGGCCAGGCTGCGGTCGGCGTCAGGAGCCGAGGCCGGATGCGGCGCGGCACGGTCGCCCTTCGCGAGGGCTC
This sequence comes from Streptomyces sp. a15, assembly GCF_059026085.1. Lineage (NCBI taxonomy): Bacteria > Bacillati > Actinomycetota > Actinomycetes > Kitasatosporales > Streptomycetaceae > Streptomyces > Streptomyces sp. A15. The sequence continues at coordinate 92,834 of NZ_JBWLKM010000002.1, forward strand.
CGCGGTGCGCGCGGTCCACCGCGGCCGCCGGGCCTTCCACCGCCTTGCCCATCGCGGCCGCCCGGCCCTCCCCCACCCTCTCCACGGCCACCGCCATGTCCGCTGCTGCCGCCGCCCCCTCCAGCAATACCGCCCGGCCCGCCACCGCCGCCTCGTCCACCATGACCGCCCGGCCCTCCACCGCCTCCACCGCCGCCCGCACAAGCGCCGCCGCCCGCGGCTCGTGTGCCGTGGGCGTCGCGGTGAGACCGTGTTCTGCCGCCAGGTCGGCGATCGCGCCCGCACCCGCGAGGGAGTGGAAGCCTCCGTCGCAGTCGGTCGCCGAGGGCAGGCCCGTGGTGCCCGGTACCGGCAGGAAGCCGATCTCGCCCGCGCCGCCGGAGGCTCCCCGGCGCAGGGTCCCGTCGAGGACGACCGCCGCGCCGATGCCCATGCCGAGCCAGAGGAGCACGAAGGTGTCCCGGTCGCGGGCGGCGCCGTCGCGCTGTTCGGCGAGGGCGGCGAGGTTGGTCTCGTTCTCGACGCTGACGCGGGCCTGGGGGAACCGTTCCTGGAGCGCCGCCACCAGTTGCCGGTGCCATTCGGGCAGGCCCGAGGAGTCGCGGAGGTCGCCGCTCGCCGGGTCGATCAGGCCGGGGGCGCCGATGCCGAGGGTGTGCAGCCGGTCGGCGCCGGCCTCCTTCGCCACCCGCTCGACGAGGGTGACCGCCTGCTCGACCGCGGAGCCGGTGCCGGTGTCGTCGCCGATCGGCACGGACGCCTCGGCGAGCACCTGGCCGAGGAGGTCGGAGACGAGGACAGCGACGCCCTCGGTACGGATGTCCAGGGCGGCCAGATGGGCGCGGTCGGCGACGATCCCGTACAGCTTCGCGTTCGGCCCGCGCCGCTGCTCGCCCGACTCCCCGACGACCCCGATCAGGCCGACGGCGGTGAGGCGTTCGACGAGGTCGGCGACGGTGGGCCGGGACAGGCCGGTGAGCTGCTTCAACTGCCCTGCCGTCAACGGACCCTGCTGCTGGAGCAGACGCAGGGCAAGCCTGTCGTTGATGGCCCGGGCGGTGCTCGGGGATGCGGGCATGCCGGGATCCTTCCAGATCGGGCGGACCGTACAGCGGGGGCCGATTATCCCGTTATCTATCAGGCAGGGTTCCTGATAGTTTACGGCGGCGCCGTCGGGCACCGAAATCCTGGGAGGGGTCGGAGAATGAGCGAAGTGGTCCAGGACCGACACGTGGTGAGGCGGGCCCGGTACGCCGTGGCCGCCGTCTTCGCCGTGCACGGAGCCGTGACCGGCTCGTTCGCCACCCGGGTGCCGTGGATCCAGGACCATGCGTCGGTGAGTGCGGGGCAGCTGGGCCTCGCCCTGGCCTTCCCCGCGCTCGGCGCGTCCCTGGCCATGCCGCTCGCGGGCAGTATCAGCCACCGCTTCGGCGCCCGGAACGCCCTGCGCGGCCTGATCGCCCTGTGGACCCTCTCGCTCGTCCTGCCGTCCCTGGCCCCGAACCTCCTCACCCTCTGTCTGGCCCTGTTCGTCTACGGCGCGACGGCCGGCATGGCGGACGTGGCGATGAACGCGCTCGGCGTCGAGGTCGAGAACCGCATGGGCCGCTCGATCATGTCCGGTCTGCACGGACTGTGGAGCGCGGGCGCCCTGATCGGTTCGGCGGCCGGCACCCTCGCCGCGCACCTCGGTGCGGACGCCCGGCTGCACCACACGCTGGCGGCCGGGGTCCTGACCGTGGTCGGCGTCGCCTCCTGCGCGTGGGTACTGGACCTTCAGCCCGCCGAGGACGAGGAGCCGCCGCCCCGGTTCGCGCTGCCGCCCCGGTCGGCGCTGCTCATCGGCGCGGTCGGGTTCTGCGCGGTGTTCGCGGAGGGTGCGAGCCTGGACTGGTCGGCGGTGTATCTGCGCGACCGGCTGGAGGCCTCGGCGGGGCTGGCGGCCGCGTGCACCACGGGCTTCACGCTCACCATGGCGCTCGCCCGGATCGTGGGCGACAAGGTGGTGGACCGGTACGGCTCCGTGCGCACGGTACGCGTCAGCGGAGTCCTCGCGGTGCTCGGCGGACTCCTCATCGTCGTCGCGGACCATCCGGCCGTGGCGATGGGCGGGTTCGCGCTGATGGGTCTCGGCATCGCCGTCGTCGTACCGCTGTGTTTCGCCGCGGCGGGCCGCAGCGGATCGAACCCCAGCCTGGCCATCGCCGGCGTCGCGACCATCACGTACACGTCGGGTCTGATCGCGCCGAGCGCGATCGGCGGTATCGCCGAGGCGACCAGCCTGACCGTGTCGTTCGGCCTGGTGACGGTGCTGGCGTGCGGGCTCGTGGCCTTCGCGGGCGTCCTGCGCGCGGGCGACCGCGACCGGCCGAAGGTCGATCGGCAGGCCGCGGCAGTTCCCGACCCCCGACCCTGAAACCGTCGCTCCAGGACCGCATCGTGAATCCCACCCTGCCCCACCTCTCGAACGACGACGCGGGCCGCCTGCACGGGCTGCTCGGCGCGCGGCCGGTGTACGCCCACCGGCTCACCGAGCGCGGCTACTCCAACGTCCACCGCCTGCTGGTGCGCCTGGACGACGGGCGTTCGGCGTTCGTGAAGCGGGCGGCCGACACGCAGACGGCCGGCTGGTTGCGGGATGAACACCGTGCCTATGCGGAACTCGGCGGCTCCTTCATGCCCCGGCTGCTCGGCTGGGCCGACGGAGACCATCCGCTGCTCGTCCTGGAGGACCTGTCGTCCTGCCACTGGCCGCCGCCTTGGTCCCCCCACCAGGTCGGTGCCGTCTTCGACGCGCTCGCGGAACTCGCCGCGTGCCGCCCCTTCCCGGGCCTGGGCAGGATCATTGGGACCGTGCACGCGCAGAGCGGCTGGGCGGAGGTGGCCCGCGACCCCGCTCCCCTCCTCGCCCTCGGCCTGTGCTCTCCCTGCTGGCTCGACCGGGCGCTCCCGGCGCTCCTGGACGCCTCGGGCGACGCCACGTGCCTGGACGGCGACGCGGTGCTCCACCTCGACGTGCGCAGCGACAACCTCTGCTTCCGGGACGGCAGGGCGCTTCTGGTCGACTGGAACCTCGCGGCCGTCGGCGACGCGCGGTACGACCTCGCCTTCTGGCTGCCGAGCCTGCACGCCGAAGGAGGGCCGCCGCCGGAATCGGTCGCCTCGGTCCCGCCCGAGCACGTCGCGCTGGTCGCCGGGTTCTTCGCCTGCCGGGCCGGGCTGCCGGTGATCCCGGCGGCGCCGCGGGTCCGGGACGTCCAGCTGAGCCAGCTGAGGACGGCGCTGCCCTGGTGCGCACGGGTGCTCGGGTTGCCGGAGCCCGGCTGACCCGCCTGGGGTCCTGTCAGCGCGCCAACTCGTAGGCGTACGACGGCGTGAACGTGCCCGGTGCTCCCTTGCAGCCGTCCGACTCCCCCGGCAGCTTCACCCACAGATAGCCGTCGATCCGCGCCTCCCCCGTGCTCAGCGTGGGCGTGCGGCCGAGCTTGCGGCCGGACGGGTCGCACCACTCGCCGTCGGCCGGGGCGCCGTTGCCGTTGCGGCTGGTGTCGATGACGGCACCGAGGCCGGCCGGGCCGCCCAGGGCGTCGAGGACCTGGCGGTCGTAGGCGATCTCGTCGTCCGTGCGGTGGAAGTTGGAGACGTTGCTGAAGACACCGTCGGAGGAGGCGGCCGAGGCGGCCCCGGCCTGCCGCAGCCAGCCCGCCTGTTTCGCGGCGGCGTGCCAGCCGGAGTGGCCGGCGTCGTAGTAGACCCGTGCCTTGGGGTTGGCGGCCTTGAGGACGCGGCCCGCGCGCGCCAACGAGGCGAAGCGGCGGCCGCGTTCGCCCGTCGAGAGGCAGTCGGCCTGGGCGACCGAGTCGGGCTCCAGGATCACGATGACCTCGCCGGAGCCCAGTCCGGCGGCGAAGGCGTCGATCCAGTCGTCGTACGCGTCGAGGTCGGGCGCACCGCCCTGCGAGGCGCCTCCGCAGTCGCGGCCGGGGATGGCGTACGGCACGACGACGGGCACCCGGCCCTGTGTGCTGCCGCCGGCGGTGACCGCGCGGACCCGGGAGGTGATGGTCGAGGGCGTGAAGTCGGCGAACCAGACGGCCGCGGGCTGGTCGGCTATCCGGGACTCTATGACCACGTGGCGCGGATCGCCGTCGTTGGCGCGCACCCACTCGAGCACCTGGGACTCGGGGTGGCGGTAGAGCCGGGTGGAGGCGGCGGGCGCCTGCCGCTTGTCCGTCGTCTCCGTCTTCGTCGGGGACGGCGTGGGGCTCGCCTTCTTCTTCGGGGACGGCGAGGCGGACGGACTCGCGCTGGGCGAGGCGGACGACGGCGTCGGAACAGCTGGCGGGGGCGCCAGATATGGCGAATTGGTCACCTCGGGCCTCGCCGTGTCGGAGTCCTGCCGGTCGTCGAGGGCGGACAGCATCCCGGACGCGGTGCCTATCGCGACCACCACCGAGGCCGCCGCGACCATGGCGCCACGCCGCGCGGTCCGCCTGCGCTCGGCCCGGCGCGCGGCCAGGCGATGCGCACGTGAGCCTGACACGGTGCAGCTCCCCCCTGTTGCTCTCCCCCACGGCGGGCGCGTTCCCCCGTTCTGGGGAAGCGTCGGGCCCGCCGGTACCCGGGCCAGCCTAAAGGTGCGACTCTGCCCCCATGGTGCAATGCGAACAAGTCGCCACCCCCGTCGAGCGAGTCACCACCCCCGTCGACGAGGTCGTCTACCGGATGCGCGCACTCGACGCGAGCCTGCCGGTGGGCGACGGCCTCGCGGTCTTCAACCGCGTCTACCTCGCCGTCACCGAGGCCGTCGACCGGCGTATCGACAGCGGGCAGTTCGGGGACGCGCGGGCCGCGATCACGCTGGACGTGCGGTTCGCGGAGCGCTACCTGGACGCCGTCGAGGCGGTGGCCGACGAGCGGCGCCCGCCGGCCTGCTGGCGGCCCCTGTTCCAGATGCGCCGCCATCCCGGCGTACGACCGTTGCAGTTCGCGCTGGCGGGCATCAACGCGCACATCGGGCACGACCTGGCGCTCGCCGTCGTGGACACCTGTCGTACGCTCGGCTGCGAACCCGCCGACGTGGAGGACGAGTTCGACCGGGTGGGCGATCTCCTCGTCTCGCTGGAGGAGCGGATCCGCGAAGAGCTGATGCCGGGCCCCGACCTCCTCCAGATCGCCGACCCGCTCACCCATCTGCTCGGCTCCTGGAGCCTGGAGCGCGCCCGGGAGGCGACGTGGACGGCGGCGCGGGCCCTGTGGGTGCTGCGCCGACTGCCCGACGTCGCCGAGGAGTTCACCGAGCGCCTGGACGCGGCGGTGGGCCTGGCGGGACGCATGCTGCTCACGCCCTTGCCCGACCGGTGATCCCTGCCCGACCGGTGATCTAGTCCTCGGGGAGTTCGACGGGTGCGATCTCGTCGTACACGTCCCCCGGCCCGGGGTTCGTGGCGTCGGTCGTCCCGCCGAAGTGGTGCATGACGCCCCACACCGCGTTCAGCGCGGTCTGCACGGCGCCCTCGGCCCAGCCGGCCGTCCAGGAGATGTCGTCGCCGGCGAGGAAGACGCCCCGCTTGTCCTCGGGCAGCCGGTCCTGCATGAAGTGGGTGAACAGGCGCCGCTGGTAGCGGTAGTGGCCGGGCAGGTTGGCCTTGAACGCGCCCATGAAGTAGGGCTCGTTCTCCCAGGACACGGTCACCGGGTTGCCGATGATGTGCTTCCTGATGTCGACCTTCGGGTAGATCTCGCCGAGCGACTTCAGCATGACCTCCATCCGCTCGTTGGCGGACAGCGGCAGCCACTTCAGGCTGTCGTCGCACCAGGTGTACGACAGACAGATCACGGCCGGCTTGTCCGGACCGTCGTCCAGGAGGTAGGTCCCGCGGGTCATGCGGTCGGTGAGGGTCATCGACATGACGTCCCGGCCGGTCTGCTCGTCCTTGTCCAGCCAGAACGGCCGGTCCACGGGCACGAAGAGCTTCGACGACTCCATGTAGTGCGTCCGCTCGATCGCCGTCCAGTGGTCGATCGGGAAGAGCGAGTCGTCGCAGGCGATCTTCGACAGCAGCATCCAGGACTGGGCGGTGAAGACCGCCGCCCGGAAGGTGCGGATGTCGCCGTCCGCGTCCGTCACGGTGATCCGGTTGCCCGCGGTGCGGTGCAGCCGGGTCACGGCCGGGCGGGGTTCGCCGCCCTCGTGCAGGCTCGCGAGCGAGGTGCCGTACGGCCAGTGGACGATCTTCTCCGGCTCGCGCTCCCACAGGCGCAGCGGCAGTTGCTGGGAGCCGCCGACGATGCCGCGGTGGTGGTCGTCGGCCTCGGTGTAGACGACCCGGAGGATTTCGAGGATGGAGTTGGGGAAGTCGGTGTCCCAGCCTCCTGTCCCGAAGCCGACCTGGCCGAAGATCTCGCGGTGCCGGAAGGACTTGAAGGCCTCGGAGTCGCAGAGGAAGCCGTAGAAGGTCTGGTTGTCGAGCTTCTCGACGAGCTTCGCCCAGATCTCGCGGATGCGCGGCACGTCCCGCTCGCGCATCGCCCGGTTCATGTCGGAGAAGTCGGCGCCCTCTTCGAGGCACGCGTTCCAGGCGGCCGCGACGTCCCGGTAGACCTGGGGCAGGTCGTCGACCGTCTCGGCGTAGTGGGACTCGCCCTTGAGGTCGACGACGGTCGAAGGGGTCGTCTCCGCGAGGGGGTTGGGGAAGGGCCGGGTCTCCAGTCCCACCAGGTCGATGTAGTGCTGGAGGGCCGTGGAGGAGGGCGGGAAGCGCATCGCGCCCATCTCGGCGGTGAGGGACGGGTCGCAGCCGTCGAAGCCCACCGTGCGCAGCCGGCCGCCGATCCGGTCGGCCTCGTAGACGACGGGCTTCAGGCCCATCTTCATCAGCTCGTACGCGGCCACGATGCCGGACAGGCCGCCGCCGATGACCGCGACCTCGGTGCCGTGCTCGGTCGCCGGTATCTGGCCGAGGCCCGCCGGGTGGGCGAGGAAGTCGTCGTACGCGTAGGGGAAGTCCGGGCCGAACATGGTGATCGGCGGCTGCTGCTCGTCTGCGTGCTCGACGGCGTTGGGCACGGTGGACGTCATGGGGACGGATTCCTCGCTGATTTCAGTATTCGTCGGCATCTGTCGGTCGGGGTGAGTAGAGTCGGGGCTGGTCGCCGGGAGTGGCTCGGAGACTGAAAACCTCACGTGGAGCCGGTGTAAGACCCGGGAGTCGTCTGGGCTGTCGGCGGTGAAGCGTGAACCGTAACCTCTGCTCAGCGAGCAGAGAACGGACCAGACTCCTTGCACGAGAGTGAGTCTGGAAGCAGCAGGACCTCAGACGAGGGTCCCGTAGAGTCCGGGGCGGCGATCCTTCAAGTACGGATTCGCCTCGCGGGAGGCGGCGAGGAAGGCGGGGTCGGCATCGGCCACCACCAACTCCTCGCCGCGCCCGGCGCGGGCACGGGCAACCCCGTCCGGGCCGGCCAGCGTGGAGAGTCCGACGAACTCGAACTCCCCTTCCTGCCCCACCCGGTTGACGTACGCCACGTACATCTGGTTCTCGAAGGCCCGCACCGGAATGACCGACTCGGCGACGAACTGGAACGGGTGCATCTGCGCGGTCGGCACGAGGAGGAGGTCGGTGCCGGCGAGGGCGTGGGCGCGGACGTTCTCCGGGAACTCGACGTCGTAGCAGATCATCAGGCCGACCCGCAGCCCGTCGAGCTCGGCCTGTACGACCGCCTGGTCGCCCGGCGTGAAGTGGTCGCGCTCGAAGCAGCCGAAGAGGTGGGTCTTGCGGTAGTCGGCGAGGCGGGTGCCCTCGGCGGAGATCAGCTGGGCGGAGTTGTACACCGCGTCCCCGGCCCGCTCGGGGTAGCCGTAGGCGATCGCGAGGCCGTGCCGACAGGCGGTCTCGGCGATCGCGTCCGCGGACTCGCCGTCGGCGGGCTCGGCGAGGCGGGCGATGTCGTCGCCGATGGCGTACCCGGTGAGGAACAACTCCGGCGCGACCAGGAGCCCGGCGCCCGCGGCGGCGGCGCGGCCCGCGGCCTCGTCGAGGACCTTGAGGTTCTCGACGCTCGAGCCGGGGCGGCCGGAGCTCTGGAGCAGGGCGGTGCGCATGCGTGTTCCTCACCGGGCTGACGAGTGGCGGAAGGGTGGCGAAAGGGTGGTTGTGGGGGCCATGTAACGGTACGGGCGGCGGCCTCGGGCGGACAAGAAGGAGCCGTTGCGCGTGCGTGAGCGATTCGTTGCGTGCGCCGGGCGTGCGGCGGCGATTCGTTGCGCTCGCCGCGCGCCGCTCCGTACGGGCGCCGCGGCGGGGGCGAGAAGCCTGCCGGTGCCGAACCACCCCACCCGCACCCCGCCCGCCGGCACGGCTACGTCACGGCCGGCCGCCCCTTGGCCGCCAGCACCGCCGCCGTCACCAGATACGGCACCGCGAGCATCGCGAACACGGTGCCGTGCGAAGCCTGCGTGCCGAGCGTCGCGTACACGCCGAACACGGTGACCGTGGCCAGTTCGGTGCCCAGGCTCGCGACCGAGGTCAGGGTGGCCCGGCCGGTGCTGTCGATCCGGTGCTGGAGCCGGACGTCGGCGAGGATCTCGGCCACCTGGAAGCCGCCGAAGGCGAGGGCGACGAGGGCGATGCCGGCCGGGGCACCCATGACGGCACCCGCGGCGAGGGCGAGCGCGGCACCCGCGAGCAGCACGGCGAGTCCGGTCGCGCCCAGGCGTTCGGCCGCCCCGGACAGCAGACTGCCGGCCGTGACGACCAACCAGACCAGCAGGAGGAGGTGGGGCACGGTCGAGTCCGCCACGCCGGTGTCCCGGATCAGGAGGGGCGTGTACTCGTCCAGAGCGCCCCACACCGCGGCGACGGCCGGCACGAGCAGCAGGGCGCCGCGCACGGACCGGTCCTTGCGGGCGTCGGCCAGTCCCGCCCGCAGGGACGCCGTCCAGCCCTCGCCCTCGGTCACCCGTGGCACCCGGTGCTCCGGGAACCGGGTCGCCGTCGCCGCCGCCAGCAGACACGCCAGCACGCTCGCCGCGCCGGCCGCCGGGTAGCCGCCCAGCGCGAACACCGGGCCGGCCAGACCCATCGCGGCCATCACCGCCACCAGCCCCGCCGCCCGGGCCCGGCCCATGACGCGCGCGTACCGGTCGGCGGCGCCGAGCCGGTCCAGTTCGTCGTAGACCAGCGCCTCCAGGGCTCCCGAGCCGAGCGCTCCCCCGGCGCCCCACAGGACGAAGCCGAGCGCGAAGGCGCCGTACGACGGGACGGTCACCCAGAGGGTGAAGCCGGTGGCGGTGAGCAGCGGGGCGAGCCACAGCAGCGTCCGTCGGGAGACGGCGTCGGCCCAGGCGCCGGAGGGGACCTCCAGGAGCACGCCGGTGATCGACCAGAGGGCGAAGAGGGAGGAGATCTGCCACAGAGACAGACCGGTGTCGGCGAACAGCAGCGCGTACACCGGGTAGAGCAGGACCAGCTCATCGAGGAACGCGTAGCCGTACAGCGTGGCCGTGAGCCGTCGCACACCGGTGGTGTCGGGCACACGCGCAGGTGAGAGTGTCATGAGGCCTTCCCGCAGGGACGGATCGGATGCCGGAGGTACGGCGTCCGAGGCGGCCCTCGGGAGGCACGGCTCGTGGATCAATGTCGCCAGGTCATGCAACCGATGTTAGACGGGCTCCGCCCCGCTGCCCAGCGAAAATGTGGTGACCACGGCCGCGTGGTCGGACGGCCAGTCGTTGTCCTCGACGTCCGGCCAGGGCCGGGGGCGGCCGCTGACGTACGTCCGGGAGTCGAGCACGCCGAGACCCCGGTGCAGGACGAAGTCGATGCGGTCCTGTGGCTCCGGGCGGCCGCTGCCGTCCTCGTGCTCGGCGTGGACCGGGGACCAGGTGTGGCCGGGATCGCGTACCGGGTCGGGGTGGGCCTCGCGGTAGGAGTCGCTGAAGCCCGCCTCTGCCGCCGCCTTGGTCACCGGCCACTCGACGTCCGGCCAGTCCTGGTGGGAGGGGCTGTTGAAGTCGCCCATGAGGACGACGGGCACGGTGTCGTCGATGCGGCCGAGGGTGTCCCGCATCTGCTCCAGCCGCACGTCCTCGTGGGCGATCAGCTCGTCAGCCGAGCGCCCGTCGAAGGCGGACTCGTAGGGCCCGTACGGCTTGTAGTCGAGGTGCGTCGTCCAGATGTCCACCTCGGTGGCCGCGCCGACCCGGATCCGGACTCCCGCCGCCCCGTAGAAGCCGACGTCCGGGTCGCCGAAGCGGGCCGTGATCGGGTGGCGGCTGATGATGCCGAGGTTCTCCCCGGCCCGGTGGTGGTGCCAGCCGAGGGCGTCGGCGAGTTCCTGGGCGGCGGTGCCGTACGTCTCCTGGAGGCCGACCACGTCCACGCCGGTCTCCGTGATGACCTTGAGCTGCTTGGCCCGGTGGTCGCGGACCTTGGTGCCGCCGTACCAGAGGTTCCAGCTCATGACGCGGAGTTCGTACGGCAGCAGGGCGCGCAGACGTGACGGTGTCACGTCCTCCAGGCTGGCCAGCACGGTCCGGCCGGGTGCCGCCTCGATCGGGGCGAGCGAGGGCACCGCGAGCACCGCGCAGCCGGCCGCCTCGGCGGAGGTGACGCCGGTCTGCGTGTCCTCGACGGCCACGCAGGCGGCGGGGTCGACGCCGAGGGCGCGGCAGGCGGCGAGGTAGGGGTCGGGCGCGGGCTTGGTGTGCTCGGTGTCGTCGGCGGTGACGGAGACCGCGAAGCGGCTCGCGCCGAGCGCCGCCAGTACGGTGTCGGCGACCGCTCGGGGCGACGCGGTCACCAGGGCGGTGGGGACGCCCTCACGGGCCAGGGCGTCGAGCAGGCCGAGCGCGCCGGGGCGGGGCACGATGCCGGTGCGCACCCGGTCCGCGAACTCCCGGTGCAGGGCGTCGGCGAGGTCCGCGGCCAAGTTGCCTGTGGCCGCGGCGAGCCAGGCGGCGGTGTGCTCCACCGGACGGCCGAGCACCTCCGGCTGGTCGGCCTCCGTCAGGGCCCGCCCGGCGACCTGCTCCACCGCCTCCCACCACAGCCGCTCGGTGTCGACGAGCGTGCCGTCCATGTCGAACAGGACGGCTTGGAGCGGGAGTCGCGTCACAGGTGTCTCTTTCCTACGTGGGGGGAGTTCAGCGGGTTCGTTCCGCCACCAGTACCGGGCGCTCGGGCAGCGACACGCTCACCGCGGCCCCTGCACCGAGTCCGGTGGCCTCGTGGGCGGGCAGGTCGGCCTTCACCTCCATGCCGTCGGCGAGCCGTACGGTGACCCGGACGGCCGCGCCGAGGAACGCGGTGGCGACCACGCGCGCGTCCCCGTCGCCGTCGGCCCGTACGCCCATCGCCTCGGGCCGCACCAGCACGTCCACCTCGGTCACGGACGGGGCTTGGCCGTCGACCGGCAGGCGCTGTCCCAGCACCTCGACGGTCCCGCCCGTCAGCCGCCCCGGGATCCGGCTCATCGTGCCCACGAACTCGGCGACGAAGGCGGTGGCGGGACGGCCGTACAACTCGGCGGGGGCGGCGCACTGTTCGAGGCGTCCGGCGTGCATCACGGCGACCCGGTCCGCCATGGACAGCGCCTCCTCCTGGTCGTGGGTCACGAACAGCGTGGTGATACCCAGCTCCTGCTGGAGCCGCCGGATCTCCTCGCGGAGTGTGAGGCGCACCTTGGCGTCGAGCGCGGAGAGCGGTTCGTCGAGGAGCAGGACGCGGGGGCGCAGGGCGAGGGCGCGGGCCAGGGCGACGCGCTGCTGCTGGCCGCCGGAGAGCTGGTGCGGGTACTGCCGGCCCTTGTCGGCGAGGCCGACCAGTTCCAGCAGCTCGGCGGCACGCGAACGCCGTTCGGCGGTACGCACCTTGCGCATCCGCAGCCCGAAGGCCACGTTGTCGAGCGCGTCGAGGTGCGGGAAGAGGCTGTACGACTGGAAGACCATCCCGGCGTCGCGGCGGTGGGCGGGGACGCGGGTGACGTCCTCGCCGTCGACCAGCACCTCGCCGGAGTCGGGGTGTTCGAACCCGGCGAGCATGCGCAGCGCGGTGGTCTTGCCGCAGCCGGAAGGGCCGAGCAGGGCGAGGAGTTCACCGGGCTGGACGGTCAGGTCGAGGCCGTCGAGAGCGACGGTCGCCCCGAACTCCCTTCGCAGGCCCCGGAATTCGACGGTGGCGGCCTTGTCGGTGGCCGTCTTCTCAAGCGTGGTCGCGGTCATGATTCATCCCCGGGACTCGGTACGGCCGCGCCCGCCGACGCCGGCGAGCGCGAGGAGCAGGGCCCATGTGACGAACAGGCTGAGCACGGACACGGCGACGGACAGCTGGGCCTGCGATCCGGCGACGCTGTAGATCCACACCGCGAACGGCTGGAAGCCGAGCAGCTGGGCCACGGTGAACTCGCCGAGCACCAGGGCCAGGGTGAGGAAGGCGGCGTTCATCAGTCCCCCGCGCAGGTTCGGCAGCACGGCCCGGACCAGGGCCTGCGGCCAGGACGCCCCGCAGCTGCGGGCGGCCTCGACGAGCGTGGGCACGTCGACGGCCCGGAGCCCTGCGTCCAGCGCCCGGTACACGAACGGCAGGGCCATCACGACGTACGCGAGGACGAGCACGAACGGGAAGTCCGGGTTCTGGATGGCCACGAACGTCTGGAACAGCGGGGTCCGTGACAGGTGTTCGGGCCCCCACTTCAGGACGGTCGAGAGGCCGGCTACGAAGGCGATAGGCGGAACCACCAACGGCAGCGAGCACACGACCTCGACGACCGGCCGCAGCCGGGGCGCGCCGAGCCGGAGGGCGACCATGGCGGGCACCATCAGCAGCAGGACGATCGCGATCGTCGCGGCGGCCAGTTCCAGGGACAGCAGCAGACTGGCGACGAACCCGTCGGCGGAGACGATCTGCGTGTAGGCGTCGAAGGTGACGCCCTGCCCGGGCACGTCGACCGTGAAGACCACGGACGCGGCCAGCGGCACCAGGAAGTACAGCGCGGCCAGGCCGAACACGACCCAGCGCCAGGTGTTCAGGCGAGCCATCGGGCGCTCCGTCGTTGCAGGGGCAGGTAGACCGCCATGACCAGACCGGCGACGAGGACCATGTCGAGGCTCAGGGCGAGTGCCACGTTCTCCTGGCCGACCAGGACGTTGCCGGAGATGGCGTCGGCGATCTGCAGGGTGACCAGCGGTACCGAACTGCCCACCATGGCCGCCGCGGTGGCGTAGGCGGCGAAGGCGCTGCCGAAGAGGAGCACGAGCCCGCCGAGCAGGGAGGGCAGCAGCACGGGCAGGGCCACGTGCCGCCAGTACTGCACACCGGTGGCCCCGTTGTTCTGCGCGGCCTCGCGCCACTGGACGCGCAGTCCCTCCAGGGCCGGGGTGATGGTGAGCACCATCAGCGGGATCAGGAAGTACAGGTAGACGATCACCAGTCCCCAGAAGCTGTACAGGTCCCAGCCCTTGTCGGTCAGGTCGAAGTACCGGGTCAGCACACCGGCGTTGCCGAGCGTGGCGACGAAGGCGAAGGCCAGCGGGACGCCGCCGAAGTTGGCGAGCACCCCGGACGCGGTGAGCACGGCCTCGCGCAGCGCGCGGAAGCGGGAGGTCACGACTGCCTGCGCGAGCGGCAACCCGAAAAGCGCCCCCAGAGCCGCGGACACGGCGGACAGCTTCACGCTCCCGATCAGGGCGGTCAGATACGCCCCCTGCAGCGAGGCGGTCAGATTGTCGGCCGTGTACGAACTGACCCCCGTGGCCGGGTCCTTGGCCGTGAAGGCACCGTCGAGCATGGCCAGGGCGGGCAGCCCGAAGGCGATCGCGGTGAAGACGAGCAGCGGAACCACGGCGAGCCAGCCGAGGGCACGGCGCCGCCGCTTCACCGGAGCGGCGGTCGCCGTGTCGAGGCGCGGGAGGGTGGCCGTCATCCGGAGACGGCCTTCGCCCAGCCCTGTCCGAGGACCGTCTTGGCCTTGTCCTGCTGCTCCTCGGTCGGGAAGGAGGGCGTTCCGGAGACCTGGGGCAGCTTGGCGGCGGCGGTCTTGTCGAGGGTGCCGGCCTTCTCCATGGCGGTCATCAGGGCCGGACGGGCGTACCCCTTGAGCCACAGGTTCTGGCCCTCGGTGCTGTAGAGGTACTCCTGCCACAGGCGGGCGGCCGCCGGGTGCGGGGCGTCCTTGTTGATGGCCTGGGAGTAGTACTGGGAGAACTTGCCGTCGCTCGGCACCGACACCTTCCAGTCGACGCCCTTGGACTTGAACTCGTCGGCGTACCCGGCGTTGAGGTAGTCCCAGTCGATACTGATCGGCGTCTCGCCCTTCTCGACGGTGGCCGGGGTCGACTCGACGGGCGTGTAGTTGCCGTTCTTCTTCAGCTCGGCGAAGAAGTCGAGGCCGGGCTGGATGTCGTCGAAGGAACCGCCGTTGGAGAGCGCGGCCGCCCAGACACCGCCGAAGGCGGAACCCGACTTGGTGGGGTTGCCGTTGAGGGCGACCTGGCCCTTGTACTCGGGCTTGAGCAGGTCCTTCAGGGTGGTGGGGCAGGTGGTGACCCGCTTCGCGTCGCACCCGATGGAGATGTAGCCGCCGTAGTCGTTGTACCAGCGTGCCTGCGCGTCCTTCTGCGCCGTGGGGATGTCGGCGAAGGCGGCCACCTTGTAGGGCGCGAGCAGCCCCTGCTGGGCGGCGCTCAGCGCGAAGGAGCTGCCGAGGTCCAGGACGTCCGGCGCGCGGCCCTGGCCCTTGCGGGAGGTGACGGCGTTGATCTCGTCCTGGCTGGAGCCGTCCGGGTTCTCGACCTCGACCTTGATGCCGTACTTCTTCTCGAAGCCGTCGATGAGAGCGCCGTAGTTGGCCCAGTCGCGGGGCAGCGCGATGGCGTTGAGCGTGCCCTCCTTCTTCGCCGCCTTCTCCAGGGCGGCCAGGCCGCCGAAGTCGGCGGCGGAAGCGGCGGTGGCGGCGCTCTTGCCGTCGGCGGTGGTCGACGCGTTGTCGGGGGCGGCGCCGCAGGCGCTCAGGGCGAGCGCGGCGACGACGGCGAGGGCGCCGCCGCGGACGGCGGTTCTCGGCAGGGACACGGTCACGGCTTCTCCAGGGGACGCGCGAGGGTGCAGGAGCCAAACAGAGAGAACGACGGTCAAGCAGAGAGGACGACAGTCAGACAGAGGAACTTGTCTGAACAAGTTGGCCTCAGTAAGCCCGCCGCTGGTGTCGTGCTCGTAAACACTGGCGAAACGCTGACCGCTGAATTCCTGCAGATCTCCGACTGACAGGGGTGACTGTGGGAACTCGACTAGGCTGCTCACGCTGTGCACAGCGACCGACTCGGAGGGGGAGCATGGCGGCGCGACACGAGGAGATCGCCGACGAACTGCGCCGGGCGATCGACCGCGAGGAGTACACCGTCGGGAGCCTGCTGCCCGCCGAGACGGAGCTCGCGGCCCACTACGGCGTCTCGCGCGGCACGGTCCGTCAGGCCGTCGCGGCACTCACCGCCGAGGGCCTCATCGGCTCGCGCCAGGGCGCCCGCCGCATGGTCCTGGCCGGCCGCCGCAGCCAGAGCTTCGCCGAACTGCGCAGCTTCGCCCAGTGGGCCCGCGCGATGGGCCGCGAGGCGAGTGGCCGGGTGGTCGCCCAGGAGTACCGTCCGGCGACCGCCGAGGACGCCGTACGCCTCCAACTGCGCGAGAAGACCACGGTGTTGCACGTCCTGCGGGTGCGCGGTCTGGACGGCGACCCGGTCCTGCTGGAGCGGACCGTGTACGCCGACTGGATCGCCCCCGCCGTCGAGCCGATCGAGCCGGACTGCCCCTCCGTCACCCAACGCCTCCTCGAAGACACCGGCCTGGTCTTCGCCTACGGTGAACACGTTATCGACGCGGTGGCAGCGGGCGCCCAGGACGCCGAGCTTCTCGGTGTCCGCCGGACGAGTCCGCTGCTGCGCGTGCGCCGGGTGACGACGACGCGGGAGGGGCGCCCGGTGGAGTGGTCGGACGACCGCTACCGCTCCGACGCGGTGAGCTTCAGCGTGCACAACTCGATCGGGAACAACGCCCTGGCCCGGAAGACAGCCGACTGAAGGAGGCCCTCATGGAGATCGCCGCCCTGCCGCACGTCGACGAACACACCACCACGGTCACGGCGGGGCCCGATGCCGTCTGGCGCGGCCTGAGCGAGGTCCTGGACCGCTCCTTCACCGGCGACCGCGGGGTCGGCTACGCACGCCTGGTCGGCTGCGCCGACAGCGCGGCGTCCGGACCCCGGCCCCTGGCCGAAGGCTCGACGGTGCCCGGCTTCCGGGTGGCCTCCGCGGACCGGGGCCGGGAGCTGGTCCTCGTCGGCCGCCACTACTTCTCGACGTACGCCCTGGTCTTCCGCCTCGACGAGGCGGGCGCGGGCCGCACCCGGCTGCGGGCCGAGACCCGGGCCAGGTTCCCAGGCCCCTTCGGTGGCCTCTACCGGCTGTGCGTCATCGGCACGGGCGGGCACGCGATCACCGTTCGGCGACTGCTCGCGGCCGTCCGCCATCGCGCCGAGTAGACGGCGCGCAAGGCTCAGGTCGGGGACCGCGACGAGAACCGGCGCAGCAGCGGCGACAGCACCAGCACGGACTTCGTCCGCTCCACGAACGGCTCCCCAGCGATCCGCTCCAGGACCCGCTCGAAGTGCCGCATGTCGGAGGCGAAGACCTGGACGACCGCGTCCGCCTCGCCGGTGACCGTCGACGCGGCCACGACCTCCTGGTAGCGCTCCAGGCCCCGCCGGATGGTCTCGGGCGAGGTGTTGTGCCGGCAGTAGATCTCGACGAACCCCTCCGTCTCCCAGCCGAGGGCCGACGGGTCGACCCGGACGGTGAATCCGGTGATGGCTCCGGTGGCGCGCAGCCGGTCCACGCGCCGTTTCACGGCGGGCGCGGACAGGCCGACCAGCTGCCCGATGTCCGCGTAGGAGCGGCGGGCGTCCTCGGCGAGGGCGTGCACGATGCGTTCGTCGAGATCGTTCAGCACTGCGGGTGGTTCACTTCGCTTCAGGTGTGGCCAGACGGGAGCGGCGATGGCCGTACAGGAAGTAGAACACGAGCCCGACGGCCATCCAGACTCCGAAGACCACCCAGGTGACGGCCGAGAGGCTGCCCATCATCCAGACGCAGAACCCGAGGCCCAGGGCGGGCAGGACCGGTGACAGCGGCACCCGGAAGGTGCGGGGCATGTCGGGACGGGTCCGGCGCAGCACCACGACCGCGATGTTGACCAGCCCGAAGGCGAAGAGGGTGCCGATGCTGGTGGCGTCGGCGAGCTGTCCCAGCGGGACGGCGGCGGCGAGGACCCCGCAGAACAGGGAAACGATCACAGTGTTGGCGCGCGGCGTGCCGGTCTTCGGGTGGACGCGTCCGAACACCTTGGGCACGAGCCCGTCCCGGGACATCGCGAAGAGGATGCGGGTCTGGCCGTACAGCACGGTCAGGACGACGCTCGCGATGGCGATGACCGCGCAGAACGCCAGCAGCGTGCCCCAGAAGGTCTGTCCGGTCACCTCGCGCATGATCTGGGCGAGCGCGGCCTCGGAGTCGGTGAACCCCTGCCAGGGCTTGGCGCCCACGGCGACGGCCGCGACGAGGACGTACAGCGCGGTCACGATGACGAGCGAGAGCATGATCGCGCGGGGCAGGTCGCGCTGCGCGTTCTTCGCCTCCTCGCCGGCGGTGGAGGCCGCGTCGAAGCCGATGTACGAGAAGAACAGCGTGGCACCGGCGGCGCTGACCCCGGCCATGCCGAGCGGCATGAAGTTCTCGTAGTTGCCGGAGCGGAAGCCCTGGACGCCGATCGCGCAGAACAGCACCAGCGCGGCGATCTTCACGACGACCATGACGGTGTTGGCGCGCGCGGACTCCCGGGCGCCGCCCAGCAGGAACGCCATCGCCAGCAGGACGACGATCAGCGCCGGCAGGTTGAAGACGCCGCCGTCACCGGGCGGGGCGGACAGCGCGGCCGGAATGGTGACACCGAGGGTTCCGTCGAGCAGTTCGTTCAGGTACTCGCCCCAGCCGACGGCGACGGCGGCGACCGAGACGCCGTACTCGAGGACCAGACACCATCCGCAGACCCAGGCGACGAGCTCGCCCATCGTCGCGTAGGCGTACGAGTACGAGGACCCGGAGACCGGGATGGTGCCCGCCAGCTCGGCGTACGAGAGGGCCGAGAAGAGGGCGGTCAGGCCGGCGATGACGAAGGCCAGGGTGACGGCCGGACCGGCCTTGGGCACGGCCTCGCCGAGGACGACGAAGATGCCGGTGCCGAGGGTGGCACCGATGCTGATCATGGTCAGCTGCCACAGCCCGAGGGTGCGGCGCAGGCTGCCTCCCTCGCCCTGGCCGCCCTCCGCGACCAGGCGTTCCACCGGCTTGCGACGCATGAGGCGCGCACCGAGGCCCGGGGACGAGGGCCCGTTCTGACTGCGCTGTTGCGGGGGTGCGCCTTGGTCGAGCACGCGCTGACTCCTTTGTCGCTGCCACTGAGGGCGGCGGGGACCGGCGGCACTCCTGCGCGAGCAGGAACCCACCGAGCGGGGTCCCCGCCACGCCATGTACAGGGCATGACCCTATGAGCCAGGGCATCACGGTCGTAATGCGGCAACCTTGCGCATCTCCGCAAGATCCTTGCGTTCATCGCGGGCCGGCGGGTGTTCGTTGCGCGGGGACGTTCGACCGTTGCGGAAGGCCCTGATCGGCGCCTGTGCCGGGGCCGGGCACGCGGACGGCCCCCGGGTTCCCGGCGGGCGGGACAACGGGGGCCGTGCGGATGGGAGTTGGTCAGACCCAGCTGGCGTGCAGCGGCTTGCCCTCGGCGTAGCCGGCCGCGCTCTGGATGCCGACGACGGCCTTCTCGGCGAACTCCTCCAGGGAGCCGGCTCCGGCGTAGGTGCAGGAGGAGCGGACGCCCGCGATGATCGAGTCGATCAGGTCCTCGACGCCCGGGCGGTCCGGGTCGAGGAACATGCGGGAGGTGGAGATGCCCTCCTCGAACAATGCCTTGCGGGCACGGTCGTACGCCGACTCCTCCGACGTACGGTTGGCCACCGCACGCGCGGACGCCATGCCGAACGACTCCTTGTAGAGGCGGCCGTTCGCGTCCTGCTGGAGGTCGCCCGGGGACTCGTAGGTGCCTGCGAACCAGGACCCGACCATCACGTTGGACGCACCGGCGGCCAGCGCCATGGCGACGTCGCGGGGGTGGCGGACACCGCCGTCGGCCCACACGTGCTTGCCGTACTTCTTCGCCTCCGCCGCGCACTCCATGACCGCGGAGAACTGCGGCCGGCCCACGCCGGTCATCATGCGGGTGGTGCACATGGCGCCGGGGCCCACACCGACCTTGACGATGTCCGCGCCGGCGTCGATCAGGTCCCTGACGCCCTCCGCGGCGACGATGTTGCCCGCGACGATCGGCACCTGCGGGTCGAGGCCGCGCACCGTCCTGATGGTGCTGATCATCGACTCCTGGTGGCCGTGCGCCGTGTCGATGACGAGCGTGTCGACGCCCGCGTCCAGCAGCTGCTTGGCCTTGGCCGCGGCCTCGCCGTTGATGCCGACGGCGGCGGCGATGCGCAGCCTGCCGTTCGCGTCCACGGCCGGCGTGTAGAGCGTGGCGCGCAGGGCGCCCTTGCGGGTGAGGATGCCGGCGAGGCGGCCGTCCTTGTCGACGGCGGGGGCGTAGCGGCGGTTGGCGTGGTCCAGGCGGTTGAAGGCCTCGCGCGGGTCGATGTCCGCGTCGAGCAGCAGCAGGTCCTTGGACATGACCACTTCGAGCTGGGTGAAGCGGTCCACTCCGGTCAGGTCCCGGTCGGTGACGACACCGACGGGCCGCTGCTCCTCGTCGACGACCACACCGGCGTTGTGCGCGCGCTTGGGCAGCAGGGACAGCGCGTCGGCGACGGTCTGGTGCGGGGCCAGCACGATCGGGGTGTCCAGGACGTGGTGGCGGCTCTTCACCCAGGAGACGACCTCGGTGACGACGCCGATCGGGATGTCCTGCGGGATGACCACCAGTCCGCCGCGCCGGGCCATCGTCTCGGCCATCCGGCGCCCGGCGATCGCGGTCATGTTGGCGACGACCAGCGGGATGGTGGTGCCCGTGCCGTCCGGGGAGCTGAGGTCCACGCCCTGCCGCGAGCCCACGGCGCTGCGGCTCGGGACCATGAACACGTCGTCGTACGTCAGGTCGTACGGGGGCTGGATGTCATTGAGGAAACGCACGTGCTGCACATCCCAGTCGATCAGAGGTGGCCCCCGGACAGGTCAGCCAGGGGGAAGAGCACGTACTTCATTGTCCCATGGCGACCGGAACGCGATACACGGGCGGAACATCCAGCCAGGTCAGAGGGGCCTTAGGAGGAACCTCCAAGGGTGAGCGCCACGGTCAGCGCCCGCGTCCGGTCCGCCGCCTCGGCGAACACCTCCTGAGCGGTCTCCCACTCCTGCGGGAGGGCCTTCGCGTACGGCTGCCAGTTCCGTACGACGATCAGCAGCCCGCTCTCCACGGCGCCCTCGGGCCAGACGGTGTGGTCGCCGAGGCTGTCGGCCAGCGCGTCCCAGTTGCGGCCGAACCAGTCGGGCAGCCCCAGGGCCCGGGCGCAGCGGTCCATCAGACCCGCCTTGTCCGTGACCCCGTCGAGGTCCACCGTGACCACGTGCTCCGTCATCTCCGTACCGCCCTGAACGAGTTGTGGTGATCGTCGGTGTAGTGGACCACAAAGGAGAACACAAAGGGGGCGGCCGTGGCGGCCCACCGCCACGGCCGCCCCCTGCGGACGATCCGTCAGATCCCGTCAGGATCAGCCCGGTTGAGCGCCGGCTTCGGCGTCGGTCCCGCCGTCATCAGGTAGTCCGCGGCCGACGTGTCCGTCACCAGGCTGGTGACGAGCCCGGACCGCAGCACGGCGTCGATCGCGCCCGCCTTGCGCTGCCCGCCCGCGATCGCGACGACCTCGGGGATACGGCGGAGCTGGTCGGCCTTGACGGTGATACACCGCTCGCCGAGGTCCCGTCCGACCCGGCGGCCGTCGGCGTCGAAGAGGTGCGCGGACATCTCGGCGGCGACACCGAGCGAGGCGTAGTGCGACACCTCCTCGTCGCTGAGCATGTCGTGCACCGTCGAGATGCCCGGCTCCCAGGAGCCGATGGAGACGCAGGCGACCGTGACCTTGTCGAAGTACTCGAAGGCCCGGGCGATCCCGGTCTGGTTGCGCAGCGCGGCCGCGGTCGCCGCGTCCGGCAGCAGCATCGGCGCGTAGATGGGGTGGGCGTCGCCGCCCGACACCTGTGCGGCGCGCCGCACCGCCTCCACCGAGCCGCGCTCGGCGGTCCCGGCGTCGTACACGCCCGTCAACTGGACCACCGTGCAAGGCGGCAGCCGGTCCAGCGCCGCCGCCATGTGGATCGTGGACCGGCCCCAGGCCAGTCCCAGCACATCACCTTCGTTCACGAGCTCGCCGAGCAGGTCGGCGGCCACTTCCCCCAGGTTCTCGGGATCGGGCGAATCCTGGGCCTCGGCCGGGGACTCGACCACCACGGCGTGCCTGAGGCCGTACCGGGCGCGGAGCGCGTCAGAGCGCTCGGCGTCCAGTTCGGCCGGCACGCGGATCTCGATGCGTACGAGATCCCGTTCGAGAGCGGTTTCCAGGACCCGGGCCACCTTGAAGCGGCTGACGCCGAACTCCTCCGCGATCTGGATCTTGGACTTGCCCTCGAGGTAGAAGCGGCGGGCCATGGCCGCCGCCTGCACCAGCTCTGCGGGTCCCATCCGCATGGCTGACCGGCCCGCCGACATACCCGACACGGCGATCTCCTCACTGCTGTTCACATTCTGGATTCGCCGTTCATCCTTGCAGATCCGGCGCACTTGATCAGCCCTGATGAGAGCCGTTCACGTTCCCGTGGTTCAGTGGCCGCATGCCCAGGAGGCCTTGGCCGTCGCCCCCTCCGCCTGCGTGCGCAATGCACGTACCGCCTCGGCCGGGTCCGATGCCCCGTAGACGGCCGAGCCGGCCACGAAGACGTCGGCTCCCGCGTCCGCGCAGCGCTCGATGGTGGCGGCCGAGACCCCGCCGTCGACCTGGAGCCACAGCTCAAGACCGTGCTTGGTGATCAACTCGCGGGTGCGGCGAATCTTCGGAAGCATGATGTCGAGAAACGCCTGTCCCCCGAATCCCGGCTCGACCGTCATGATCAGCAGCATGTCGAGCTCGGGGAGCAGATCCTCGTACGGCTCGATGGGCGTCGCGGGCTTCAGCGCCATGGAGGCGCGGGCGCCCTTGGCGCGGATCTCCCGGGCGAGCCGGACGGGAGCGGCGGCCGCCTCGACGTGGAACGTGACGGAACCGGCCCCCGCCTCTACGTACTGGGGTGCCCACCGATCGGGGGCCTCGATCATCAGATGGCAGTCCAGCGGAGTGTCCGTCGCACGGGCCAAAGACTCTACGACCGGCACCCCGAGCGTGAGGTTCGGGACGAAATGGTTGTCCATGACGTCGACGTGAAGCCAGTCGGCTCCTCGCACCGCCTCCGCCTCGTCCGCAAGGCGGGCGAAGTCGGCGGACAGGATGCTGGGGTTGATCTGCGCGGCCATGCCCCAAGCCTGCCATGTCCGGGCACGAATGTTCGCGCCGGTCCATACCCAAGCCGTTCATCGGATGTTGCACCGGGGCCTCGCGTGCCATGCTGGGCCGCCGATCTGGGCGATATGCGGCTGGGTCCTGTCGTCGGCCGCCCGTCGTCCGCCCGGAGGGCGGGCTCCACGGCGGCAGGCGCGTGCTCTCGGCGTGCCGGGCCCTGGCCCGCGTACTGGACGTACTCGGGCCAGGGCCAGGGGCGGCGAGAGTACGTGCATGGCGGCGTGGAGCAGGCGGGAGGCCGACGGCAGGACCCAAGGGGGTGGCCATGACGGAGATCCAGGAGAACAGGCAAGGGCGGTCGGGACAACGGGGCATCGGGCACCTTGTCTGCGGGCGGCGCGCCAAGTGGCTGGTACTGGTGCTGTGGCTGATCGTGCTGTTCCTGACGGCACCGTTCGCCCAGAAACTCACCGACGCCCAGGACAACGACGCGGCCTCCTGGCTGCCCGGCTCCGCCGAGTCGACCCAAGTCCTGCAGATCTCCGAGGACTTCAGGCCCGAGCAGATCCCCGCGGTCGTCGTGTACGCCCGCGAGGACGGCCTGACCGCCGAGGACCGGGCGCAGATCGCCGAGGACACGGCCGAGATCAAGCGGCTGACCGCCCACGGCATCCGCGGCGCCGAGACCCGGGGCCCGGTCTTCGACCGGCAGACCGACCCGCGCGCCGCCCAGGTCCTCGTGCCGATCACGATGGACGAGAACGGCTGGGAGGAGATCGCCCCCGCCGTCGACTCGATCCGGGACATCGTCGGGGAGGGCAGCGGCGCCCTCGCCGTGCACATCACGGGCCCGGGCGGCACCTCCGCCGACTTCTCCGAGGCCTTCGAGGGCATCGACTCGACGCTGCTGATCTCCGCGATGGCCGTCGTCATCGTGATGCTGCTCATCACCTACCGCAGCCCCAGCCTCCTCCTGATCCCCCTGCTCTCGGTGATCGCCGCGCTGTTCACCGCGCAGGCGCTGATCTACTTCCTGGCGGAACACGCGGGCCTGACGGTCAACGGCCAGAGCGCGGGCATCCTGACGGTGCTCGTGTTCGGCGCGGGGACGGACTATGCCCTGTTGCTGGTCGCCCGCTACCGGGAGGAGCTGCGCCGCCACGAGGACCGTCACGAGGCGATGGCGCTGGCCCTGCACCGCGCGGGCCCGGCGGTCCTCGCCTCCGGCGCCACCGTCGTGCTGAGCATGCTGGTGCTGCTGGCCGCCGAGATGAACTCGACGAGGGGGCTGGGCCCGGTCGCCGCCATCGGCGTCGCGGTCGCCCTGCTGGCGATGATGACGCTGTTCCCGGCCCTGTTGGTGATCTTCGGCCGCTGGATCTTCTGGCCGGCGATCCCGCACCTCGGCGCGAAGAACCCGGCCGACACCGGCGTCTGGGCCCGCATGGGCAGCCGTATGGCCCGCCGCCCCCGCATGGTCTGGGGCGTCACCGCGGCCGTGCTGGCGATCTGCTCGCTCGGCCTGATCCAGCTGCGCGCCGAGGGCATCGGCAACGCGGACGCGTTCACCGGGAAACCGGACTCGATCGTCGGCCAGGAGGTCTCGGCACGCTACTTCCCGGCGGGCAGCGGCGATCCGCTCGTCATCGTCAGCAACCAGGCGCAGGCGCGGCAGGTCGGCGAAACGGTCGCCGCCACCCGCGGAGTCGTCCCCGAGTCCCTCGGTCTGCCACCGGGCACCAAACCGTCCTTCGAGGGCAAGGTGCTGTTCGAGGCCACCATGACCGACCCGTCCGACAGCGAGGCCGCGAAACAGACCGTGGAGCGGGTCCGGGACGCCGTACACGCGGTGCCGGACGCCGAAGCCCAGGTGGGCGGCGGTACGGCGGCCCTGCTGGACATGGACGAGGCGACCACGCACGACAACATCCTGATCATCCCGCTGGTGCTGATCGTCGTCCTGCTGATCCTGTGCGTGCTGCTGCGCGCGCTGATCGCCCCACTGCTGCTGGTCGGGACGGTGATCCTGTCGTTCGCGGCGGCGCTCGGCATCAGCGCGCTCGCGTTCCGGTACGCCTTCGACTACGCGGGCGAGTCGACGGACTTCCCCCTGTTCGTCTTCGTGTTCCTGGTCGCCCTGGGCATCGACTACAACATCTTCCTGACCACCCGCATCCGCGAGGAGGCCGGCCATCAGGGCACCCGCAAGGGCGCGCTGACCGGCCTGGCCGCGACCGGTGCGGTCATCACCTCCGCGGGCCTGGTCCTCGCGGGCACCTTCGCCGCCCTCGCCACCCTCCCGATGGTCGCCTTCGCCGAACTCGGCTTCGCGGTGGCCCTGGGCGTGCTGCTCGACACGTTCATCGTGCGGTCGGTCCTCGTGACGTCCCTGTTCCTCGATGTCGGCCCGAAGGTGTGGTGGCCGCACCGGCTGGCGCGGGAGGCCGGGGGCGAGGCCGCGGTGACCGGGGCGGAGAAGGTGAGCCAATCCGGGCCGGCGGGTTAGAACTCGGCACGCGCAGAGGAATGCGATGCGAACCCCCTTTGCATGATCATGCGCGATTATGCATACTCTTCCTATGTCTAAGGTCCTCACCTCCCTTCCCGCCGGCGAGCGCGTCGGCATCGCCTTCTCGGGCGGGCTCGACACCTCGGTCGCGGTCGCGTGGATGCGCGACAAGGGTGCCGTCCCGTGCACCTACACCGCCGACATCGGCCAGTACGACGAGCCCGACATCGCCTCGGTGCCGGGCCGCGCGAAGACCTACGGCGCCCAGATCGCGCGCCTGGTCGACTGCCGCGCCGCGTTGGTCGAGGAGGGCCTGGCCGCACTCACCTGCGGGGCGTTCCACATCCGCTCGGGCGGGCGGGCCTACTTCAACACCACGCCGCTCGGCCGCGCCGTCACGGGCACCCTCCTGGTGCGGGCGATGCTCGAGGACGACGTACAGATCTGGGGCGACGGCTCGACCTTCAAGGGCAACGACATCGAGCGGTTCTACCGGTACGGCCTGCTCGCCAACCCGCACCTCAGGATCTACAAGCCCTGGCTGGACGCGGACTTCGTGACCGAGCTGGGCGGCCGCAAGGAAATGTCGGAGTGGCTGCTCGCCCACGACCTGCCCTACCGCGACAGCACGGAGAAGGCCTACTCCACCGACGCCAACATCTGGGGCGCCACCCACGAGGCCAAGACGCTTGAGCACCTCGACACCGGCGTGGAGACCGTGCAGCCGATCATGGGCGTGCGGTTCTGGGACCCGGAGGTCGAGATCGTCACCGAGGACGTGACGATCGGCTTCGACCAGGGCCGCCCGGTGACGATCAACGGCAAGGAGTTCGCCTCCCCCGTCGACCTGGTGATGGAGGCCAACGCCATCGGCGGCCGCCACGGCATGGGCATGTCGGACCAGATCGAGAACCGGATCATCGAGGCCAAGAGCCGCGGCATCTACGAGGCACCCGGCATGGCCCTGCTGCACGCGGCGTACGAACGCCTGGTCAACGCGATCCACAACGAGGACACCCTCGCCCAGTACCACAACGAGGGACGGCGCCTGGGCCGGCTGATGTACGAGGGCCGCTGGCTGGACCCGCAGGCGCTGATGGTGCGCGAGTCGCTGCAGCGCTGGGTCGGCACGGCCGTCACCGGCGAGGTGACGCTGCGGCTGCGGCGCGGGGAGGACTACTCGATCCTCGACACCACGGGCCCCGCGTTCAGCTACCACCCGGACAAGCTGTCCATGGAGCGCACCGAGGACTCGGCGTTCGGCCCGGTGGACCGGATCGGCCAGCTCACCATGCGCAACCTCGACATCGCCGACTCGCGCGCCAAGCTGGAGCAGTACGCCGGGCTCGGCCTGATCGGCACCGCCAACACCGCGATCGGTGCCGCCCAGGCGGCCGCGACCGGCCTGATCGGCACGATGCCGGAGGGCGGCGCCGAGGCCATCGCCTCCCGCGGCGAGGTCTCCGACGACGACCAGATGCTGGACCGCGCCGCGATGGAGTCCGGCACGGACTGACCGGCCGCACGGACGCAGAAGGCCGGCTCGGTGTCGAGCCGGCCTTTTCGCGTCACCCAGCCGTCAGCCGGTCCTCCGGATGAGGGCCAGATACATGGCGTCCGTCCCGTGCCGATGCGGCCACAGCTGTACGTCGGGACCCTCGCCGAGGTCCGGTACGCCGGGCAACAGAGGCCGTGCGTCGAGGAGTTCGGTCTTGGGGCGCTGCTTGAGCACGTCGTCGACGACCGCCCGGGTCTCGGCGAGATGCGGCGAGCAGGTGGCATAGCCGACGACCCCGCCGACCCGCACGGAGTCGAGCGCGGTGTGCAGCAGTCCGCGCTGCAGCGGCGCGAACCCCTCGAGGTCCTCGGGCCGCCTGCGCCACCGGGCCTCGGGCCGCCGCCGCAGGGCGCCGAGCCCGGTGCACGGCACATCCATCAGCACCCGGTCGAAGGAACCGGGCCGCCACGGCGGCCGGATCCCGTCGGCGGCGATGACCTGGTAGGGCCCGGGGTTCCCGTCGAGGGCCTTGGCGACGAGCCCGGCCCGGTGCGGCAGCTTCTCGGAGGCCAGCAGGAAGGCCCCGCGCCCGGCGGCGAGTGCGGCCAGCAGCGCGGCCTTGCCGCCGGGTCCGGCACACCCGTCGAGCCACTTCTCGTCACGCCCTTCGAGGGGCGCGTTGGCCAGGGCCAGCGCGACGAGCTGACTGCCCTCGTCCTGCACACCCGCGCGGCCTTCCCGTACGGCCTCGATCGCGCCGGGCTCGCCGCCCTCGGCCAGCCGCACGGCGTACGGCGACCAGCGCCCCGCCACCGCCGCCTCCTCCTGAAGGAGTTCGTCGGTGGTGGACCGGCCCGGCCGGGCGACGAGGGTCACCTCGGGCCGCTCGTTGTCCGCCTCGAGCAGTTCCTCGAGGCCCGCGCGCCCGCCGCCGAGCGAGTCCCAGAGCGCGGAGACGATCCAGCGGGGGTGCGAGTGCACCACGGAGAGGTGGTCCTCGGGGTCCTCGTCGTACGGGGGCGCGACCTTCGCGATCCATCCGTCGAGGTCGTCCTGCGCGACCTTCCGCAGCACGGCGTTGACGAACTTGGCCCGCCCGTCACCGAGCACCACCCGGGCCAGCTCGACGGACGCGGACACGGCGGCGTGCGTCGGGATCCGCGTCCCGAGCAACTGGTGCACACCGAGGCTGAGCACGTCGAGCACCGGCGGGTCGACCTCGCGCAGCGGCCGGTCGATACAGGCTTTGATGACGGCGTCGTACGTCCCCTGCCGGCGCAGCGTCCCGTACACCAGCTCGGTCGCGAGCGCCGCGTCCCGCCCGTCGAACTTGTCGGGTCCCTCCTTCTCCCGCGCCTTGCGCAGCAGCGGCGGCAGGACGAGGTTGGCGTACGCGCCCCGCTCGTCCACGGCCCGCAACGCCTCGAAGGCGAGGAAGCGGACGGGATCCTTCTGGGGCCGACGGTAGGGCTTGCCTGCGGGGCGGGGCCGACGGGGTTGGTCGCTCACGAAAAGGTGCTCCGGGTTCAGAGGTGGATACGCACCCAGCGTAAGTCCGCGGGCCCCCGCCTCACGCGCCGAGGGTCTCGCCCTCCCCGATGCGCACCCCGCGCGCCCAGTCGGCGGCCTTCATCGGCCTCTTGCCCTGGGCCTGCACCCACAGCAGCTCCACGGCGTACGACCCCGTGCCGACGTGGACGTCGTTCTTGCCGACGGACAGCGCGCCGGGAGACAGGTCGGTCCGCTCGGGCACGGGCCGGACCTGGATGAGCTTGAGCCGCTCACCCCGGAAGACGGTCCAGGCGCCGGGCGCCGGCGTGCACCCGCGCACCACCCGGTCCACCCGCAATGCCGGGGTCGCCCACTCCACCTGGGCGTCCTCGACGGTGATCTTCGGGGCGAGGGTGACGCCCTCGGCGGGCTGCGGTACGGCCTTCAGCGTGCCGTCCTCGATCCCGTCCATGGTCGCGGCGAGCAGCCCGGAGCCCGCGAAGGCGAGCCGGGTCAGCAGGTCCCCGCTGGTGTCGGTGGGCCGGATCTCCTCGGTGACCGTCCCGTAGACGGGCCCGGAGTCGAGCCCCTCCTCGATCAGGAAGGTCGAGGCTCCGGTGATCTCGTCGCCCGCCATGATGGCGTGCTGCACGGGCGCGGCTCCGCGCCAGGCGGGCAGCAGCGAGAAGTGCAGGTTGACCCAGCCGTGGACGGGGATGTCGAGAGCGACGCGAGGCAGCAGCGCGCCGTAGGCGACGACGGGACAGCAGTCCGGGGCGATCTCGCGCAGCCGCTCCAGAAACTCCGGATCCCGTGGCCTGACAGGCTTCAGCACCTCGATCCCGGCCTCCTCGGCCCGCTCGGCGACGGGAGACGCGACCAGCCTCCGCCCACGACCGGCCGGCGCGTCGGGCCGCGTGACAACAGCGGCCACCTCGTGCCGGCCGGAGGCGAGCAGAGCGTCCAGAGCGGGAACGGCGACCTCGGGGGTACCGGCGAAGACGAGCTTCATGGGTGGGATCGGGCCTCTCGGGCGGGGTCGGACGGGGCAACGCCCAAGTCTATGACCACGCAAGAAGCAGCCGCCGACGGCGAGCACCCCCACAGGAGAGGTCCACCTTTCATCCAACTGGAAACGGGTGGTGCGAGGGTGGGAGACCAAGCCGAGGCCGAAGGCCGAGGCGCAAACCCCCCACCCCCGGCGCACGCATATGCCCATACGCCCCCCGTGCGTGACCAGCGGAGCGCAGACGCGTTGGTCAAGACGGAGTTGACCACAACGGGCCGCACATCGCGCGCGGCCCGATCCTTTTCCTTTTCATCGCCGGTTCGAGAGGCTTGTTCATGGCCGACCACGCAACCCACGACGCCCAGGCTCGGGCCAGCCTGCACTTGCTGGTGCGGGACATCGAGCGGGTCCGCCGGCAGGTGGACGCACTGCGTACGCTCACCGCCCAGTTGGGCAACGTCTACCGCCCGCGCCGCTCCGGCCCTTCCACGGGCTTCGTCGTGTACGGACGCGCCCCCGCCCCGACGGTCCGTCTCGCCCAGGAACTGCGGGACAGTGTCGAGACCCTGGTCACGGCCGCCGTGGACTTCGACCGCTCGCTCGGCTTCTCGTGGGACGCGGTGGGTTCCGCCCTCGGAGTCACCAAGCAGGCCGTGCACCGCCGTTACGGCGGCCGCCGCGCCACGGCCCAGACGGCGACCGAGCCCGAGCGGACCACGGAGCCCGCGGCTCCCCACCCGGTCAACGTGGGCACCGGCATCTCCGCCGTGCCCACGGTCCCCGCCGCCCGCTCGATGCCGACGCAGCCGACGGCAGGCAGCCCGTCCCTCCGCGAAGAGGCCAGGCCGACGGCGTTCCCGGCCCCGCGCAACGGCTGACGCCTGCCCCACCCCATCTCTGCCCTCCCGGCGCATCCGGGAGGGCAGCCGCATGTCACGGGGCCGTGGTGGCCCCGTCAGCCGACATCGGCCGAGGTCAGCCGACATCGGCCGAGGTCAGCCGACATCAGCCGGGGTCAGCCGATGTCAGGCGGATCGATCCGCACCCGAACCGCCGCCTCCCCGCCCCCACGCGCCATCCGCGCCGCCTGTGCGGCCTTCAACGCGGACGCCAGCGCCGCCCCCGTCCCCGGCGGCACCCGGATCAGCGCCCGCTCCCAGTGCTCCCCGGGAGGCGGCGCCCCTACGCGCCGCGGGCGCCCGGCGGTGGTGACGGGCACCGGCACAGGCCCCAGCACCTCGGTCTCCGAAGGCAGTTCCACCGCCCCCAGAAACTCGGCGAGCGCCTCCGCGGGCGCCGACACGGCCGCCATCCGTGACACCGGCGGAAATCCCAGCTCGGCCCGCTCGGCGAGCTCCCGCACCGCATGGCCGACCGGGTCCCACCGCACCAGGGCCTGCACGGGCCGCAACGTGGGCTCGGCGACGATCACGACCGTGCCCCCCGCACCCTGCGGCCGTACCAGCGCCGCCGCCCCGATCCACCGTCGCAACGCGTCCTCGCCGGCGCGCAGATCGGGCCGCCCGAGCATGGCCCAGCCGTCCAGCAGCAGCGCGGCCGCGTACCCGCCCTCGGCGACGGGCTCGGCCCCCGGTGTACTCACCACCAGTGCGGGCGCGGAGGCCACGGTGTCCAGCACCTGCTCACGCCCGGAGGTCCGCACGGGCACGGCGGGGAACGCCCGCCCGAGCTCCTCCGCGGTCCGCCGCGCGCCCACGACCTGCGCCCGCAGCCGGAACGCACCGCACTCCGGACAGTGCCAGCCACCCTCGTCGCGCCCGCACCAGCCGCAGCGCAGCGCGGCCCCGGACTCCTGCCCCTCCAGGGGACCGGCGCAGTGCCGACAGCGCGCGGGCGCCCGGCAGTTGGCGCACGCCATCCGCGGTACGTAACCCCGCCGGGGCACCTGCACGAGCACCGGCCCGTGCCGCAGTCCCTCTCTGACGACCTGCCAGGCGAGGGTGGGCAGCCGGGCGGCCCGGGCGGCCTCGTCCCGCGCGAGATCGCCGTCGCCGACGGTCCGGACCAGCGGAGCGGTGGCCCGCACCTGCTCCCGCCCGGCGACGATCGGCCGGGCCCACCCACTCTCCACGAGCTGCGCCGCTTCGACGGTGCAACTCCAACTGCCCAGCAGGAAAGCGCACTTGTCCTGTGCGGCCCGCAGCAACAGCACCTCTCGCGCATGGGGCTGGGGCGCGTGCTGCTCGCTGTGGCTGTCGTCGCCGTCGTCCCAGACGGCGACCAGCCCGAGATCCTGAACGGGCGCGAACATGGCGGCCCGCGTCCCGATGACCGCCTTCACCGCCCCCCGCCGTACGGCCAGCCACTCCCGATACCGCTTCTCCGGCCCGGCATCGGCGGTGAGCACGGCATGCCGCCCCTCCCCCAGCAACGCCGTCAGCGCGGCGTCGACCCGCGCGACCGCCCGCCCGTCCGGCAGCACGACCAGCGCACCGCGCCCGGAGGCCAGCGTGGCCGCCACGGCTCGCGCCAGCTCCTCGCTCCACTCCGGCCCGGGCAACGCGTTCCACACGGCCCGCGGCGCACCCCCGGAGGCCAGCGCCTCGAGAAACGCGGCACCCTGCTCGTAACGCCCCCAGGACCCCGCCTCGGGGGCGCTCGGCGGTGGCAGCGGCGCGGGCGACGGCCGCTGCTCGGCCCGCGCGCTGCGCGGCGGCACGGCGAGCTGCAGCACATCGGCAAGACTCCCGGCGTACCGATCGGCGACAGCACGAGCCAGCCCCAGCAACTCCCCACTGAGCACCGGCTCGGGCGACACCACCTGGGCCAGCGCGGCAAGGGGCCCTGAGTAGTCCGACTCGGCAAGCCGCTCGACGAGAAACCCGGCGATCAGCCCCCCGCCCTCACGCCGCCCGTCCCGCACCCGATGCCGCCCGGCCCCGAACCGCACCCGCACCCGCACGCCCGGCTGCGCGTCGGCGTCCAGTTCCTCCGGCACGGCGTAATCGAAGTACCGATCAAGATGCAGCACACCCTTGTCGACCAGCACCCGAGCAACGGGAAACTCCTTGGCGAGCGCAGCCCCCCGCCAGGTCCGCGGCTTCGCCCGCGGCACCTTCGCCTTCCGCACACTCTCCCGAATAAGCGCAAGCTGCTCGGGCGGCGCCCCCTCGGCCCCACCGTCCACCGACCCGTTCTCGCTGCTCACCCTTGCATTCTTACCAAACGCCACTGACATCCGACGCCGCCCGAGCTCTCCCCACCGCACGCCCCACCCACCTGAACGCGACCGAGGCCCGACCCCCACCGGGGAGCCGGGCCTCGCACGAAACAGGTTGTTCTAGAGCCCCGCAGCCTTGCGCAGCGCGTCCACCCGGTCCGTCTTCTCCCAGGTGAACTCGGGCAGCTCGCGGCCGAAGTGGCCGTACGCCGCCGTCTGGGCGTAGATCGGGCGGAGCAGGTCGAGGTCGCGGATGATGGCGGCCGGGCGGAGGTCGAAGACCTCGTCGATCGCCTTCTCGATCCGGTCGGTGTCGACCTTGGCCGTGCCGAAGGTCTCCACGAACAGGCCGACCGGCTCGGCCTTGCCGATCGCGTACGCGACCTGGACCTCGCAGCGGGTGGCAAGGCCCGCGGCGACGACGTTCTTGGCGACCCAGCGCATCGCGTACGCCGCCGAACGGTCCACCTTGGACGGGTCCTTGCCGGAGAAGGCGCCGCCGCCGTGGCGGGCCATGCCGCCGTACGTGTCGATGATGATCTTGCGGCCGGTCAGGCCGGCGTCGCCCATCGGGCCGCCGATCTCGAAGCGGCCGGTCGGGTTCACCAGGAGGCGGTAGTTCTCGGTGTCCAGCTTGATGCCGTCGTCGAGCAGTGCCTTCAGCTCCGGCTCCACGACGAACTCGCGGATGTCGGGGGCGAGCAGCGACTCCAGGTCGATGTCCGACGCGTGCTGCGAGGAGACCACGACCGTGTCGAGGCGGACGGCCTTGTCGCCGTCGTACTCGATGGTGACCTGCGTCTTGCCGTCGGGGCGCAGGTAGGGGATGGTGCCGTTCTTGCGGACCTCGGACAGGCGGCTGGAGAGCCGGTGCGCGAGGAAGATCGGCAGCGGCATCAGCGTGGGCGTCTCGTCGCACGCGTAACCGAACATCAGGCCCTGGTCGCCCGCGCCCTGGCGGTCCAGCTCGTCGTCGTCCCCCTCGACCCGGGACTCGTAGGCGGTGTCGACGCCCTGCGCGATGTCCGGGGACTGCGCGCCGATGGACACCGACACGCCGCAGGAGGCGCCGTCGAAGCCCTTCTTCGAGGAGTCGTAGCCGATCTCCAGGATCTTGTCGCGCACCAGCTGCGCGATGGGTGCGTAGGCCTTGGTGGTGACCTCGCCGGCGACGTGCACCAGGCCGGTCGTGATCAGCGTCTCGACGGCGACCCGGGAGGTCGGGTCCTCCTTCAGGAGCGCGTCGAGGATGGTGTCGCTGATCTGGTCAGCGATCTTGTCGGGGTGGCCCTCGGTCACGGACTCCGAGGTGAACAGGCGACGGGACACAACGCTCCCTGGGGTTGCAGCGGCTGCTGGCTGATCATTGGCGGACGGGACGGAGGCTGCGCCCGGCGTCGTCCGAGGACAGTTTATCGGTCGCACTCGGCCACCCGCCCCCCTGTCTCGCCTCTCGGGAGTGCTGTGACCTGCGGCACGGGCATTCTGCCCAATCCCGAGCGGGCTTGGCCAGGGGCGCCACGCCCCAATCTGCGGAGCGCCGACGACCTTGGGCCGAAGGAAACACTCAGCTCAGGCGTTCGGCCACCAAGTCCCAGACGGTTTCGGCCAGGGCTTCCTTGGGGCCGTACGGGACCGGGGTCTCGCTGCCGTCGGCGCCCAGCACCACGGCCTCGTTCTCCTCCGAGCCGAACGTCTTGCGCTCCCCCACCTCGTTCACCACGAGGAGGTCGCACCCCTTGCGGTGCAGCTTCGTACGGCCGTTGGCCAGCACGTCGTCCGTCTCGGCGGCGAATCCGACGACCACCTGGCCGGGACGAGCCCGGTCGGCCGAGATCTCCGCGAGAATGTCTGGATTCCGTACGAGCACGATGGGCTCCGGTTCCTGGTCGTCCTTCTTCTTGATCTTCCCGGCCGCGTACCTCTCGGGCCGGAAGTCGGCCACCGCGGCGGCCATGACGACCGCGTCGGCGTCCGCGGCGGCCTTCAGTACCGCTTCGCGCAGCTGTACGGCCGTGCCGACCGGGACGACGTCCACGCCCGCCGGGTCGGGCAGGCCGGTGTTCGCGGCGAGCAGCGTGACCCGGGCGCCCCGGGCGGCGGCGGTGCGGGCGAGGGCGTAGCCCTGCTTGCCGGAGGAGCGGTTGCCGAGGAAGCGCACCGGGTCGAGGGGTTCGCGGGTGCCGCCGGCGCTGACGACGACGTGCCGGCCGACGAGGTCCGGTTCGGTCACTCCCCTGGCCAGCACCCGACGGCAGACCTCGAAGATCTCGGCGGGCTCGGGCAGCCGGCCCTTGCCCGTGTCGACGCCGGTGAGGCGGCCGACGGCCGGCTCGATGACCACGGCGCCCCGGCGGCGCAGCGTCGCCACGTTCTCCTGGGTGGCCGGGTGCTCCCACATCTCGGTGTGCATGGCGGGCGCGAAGACGACCGGACAGCGGGCGGTGAGGAGGGTGTTCGTGAGGAGGTCGTCGGCGAGGCCGTGGGCGGCCTTGGCGAGCATGTCCGCGGTGGCCGGGGCGACGATCACCAGGTCGGCGTGCTGTCCGATGCGGACGTGCGGGACCTCGTGCACGTCGTCCCACACCTCGGTCGAGACCGGGTGGCCGGAGAGGGCGGACCACGTGGCGGCGCCGACGAAGTGCAGGGCGGAGGCGGTCGGCACCACCCGGACGTCGTGCCCGGACTCGGTCAGTCTGCGCAGCAGCTCACAGGCCTTGTACGCGGCGATGCCACCGCTGACGCCCAGAACGACCTTCGGCTTGTCCACCGTCTCTCCCCGCACCTCGGAAAACGTACGCCGCGGCTCCGCCGTACACGGCTCCATCACACACCACAGGCCCGGCAGTCGCGCTGCCGGGCCTGTGGAAAAGCTAACCGCAAGCTGAAAATACTACTGCGCCGGGCCCTCGACGGCCTCGGACGTCAGCAGACCCGCGTTGATCTCGCGCAGGGCGATCGACAGCGGCTTCTCGTGGACATGGGTGTCCACGAGCGGACCGACGTACTCGAGGAGGCCCTCGCCGAGCTGCGAGTAGTACGCGTTGATCTGGCGGGCCCGCTTGGCCGCGTAGATCACGAGGCTGTACTTCGAGTCCGTGGCCTCGAGAAGCTCGTCGATCGGCGGGTTGATGATGCCCTCGGGCGCGGAGATGGAAGAGGACACGCTCTACCTTCCGATGGATGGGAAAAGATCGGTCGTGATCACATCAGTCGTGATCACACAACATCCATCAAAGATAGCAGCTCACGAGCCACGTCCTCGACAGAGGTGTTGACCAGGGTCTCGTCGAACTCCGGCTCAGCCGCCAGTTCGACCTTCGCCGCGTCCAGACGGCGCTCGATCACCTCGGGCGGCTCGGTGCCCCGCCCGGTGAGCCTGCGCACGAGCTCCTCCCAGGAGGGAGGAGCCAGGAACACCAGTTGGGCGTCCGTCATGGACTCGCGGACCTGCCGGGCACCCTGGAGGTCGATCTCCAGGAGCACGGGCTCGCCCGCCTCCAGTCGCTCCAGCACGGCCGCACGCGGCGTGCCGTAGCGGTTGCCGGCGAACTCGGCCCACTCCAGCAGCTCGCCGTTGGCGATCAGCTTGTCCATCTCCTCGTCGGTGACGAAGAAATACTGGACTCCGTGCTTCTCGCCGGGGCGGGGCCTGCGGGTCGTCGCCGACACCGAGAGCCAGACCTCGGGGTGTTCCTTGCGCATATGAGCGACGACCGTGCTCTTGCCGACCCCGGAGGGGCCGGAGAGCACGGTCAGCCGCGGACGTTCACTCATGCAGCGATTATTCCAGCAATCCCGGAGTGCCCGGGACTACCTTGCCCGGAGTACCCGGGATCAGGAGCCGGTGCTGCCGAACTCACGCTCCAGGGAGGCGATCTGGTTGGAACCGAGGCCGCGCACACGGCGGCTCTCGGAGATGCCGAGTCGCTCCATGATCTGCTTGGCGCGGACCTTGCCCACGCCAGGCAGGGACTCAAGCAGCGCGGAGACCTTCATCTTGCCGATGACGTCGTTCTCCTGGCCCTGCTTGATGACCTCGTGCAGGGAGGCGCCGGAGTGCTTGAGTCGATTCTTGACCTCGGCCCGCTCCCGGCGAGCCGCGGCGGCCTTTTCGAGCGCGGCTGCGCGCTGTTCAGGGGTAAGGGGCGGAAGAGCCACGCCTACGTCACCTCGGATGTCGAACTGTCGGATACGGACCGGTGAGGAACCTAGTCGCCCCACACCTGGGGAGCTACGAGCAACACGCTTGCCCGTTCACTCTCGTCGGAGACTAGCGGCCAAGTGCGCCAGAGTCAGCGAGAACAGCGGAAAAGTCCTGGTCAGCCTCCGTCAGGCCGGACATTTCAGACATACTGCCCCGGATTTGAGGATGTATTCAGACTCAAGTCTGCCTCGAACCACTCATCGGATGACTCGAGCGCGTCAGCAGGGAGCCTCAGGCGGCCGCCACCGCGGCCCTGATCTCCTCCGCGAAGCGGTCCGCGGCGTCACGCAGAGCGACCGCGTCGGGACCGTGGCGCAACACACCCCGGCTGACGTTCGGCACGACGTTGCGCACGGCCGCGCCGAAAACGCCGGGAAGATCTGCGGGAGTGGCACCCTGCGCACCGATCCCGGGCGCCAGCAGCGGACCGTTGATGGCGAGGTCGTACGACGACAGATCGCCGAGCGTGGCGCCCACGACCGCCCCGAAGGAGCCCAGGGGCCCCTCCCCCGCGTTCTCGGTGGCCAGGTGGGCCAGCATCGTCGCTCCGACGTTGCGACCGTCCGCGCGGACGGCGTGCTGAACCTCGCCGCCCTCCGGGTTGGAGGTCAGCGCCAGCACGAACAGACCGGTGCCGTTCTCCTTCGCCAGCTCGACGGCCGGCTTGAGCGACCCGTAGCCGAGGTACGGCGAGACGGTCAGCGCGTCGGAGAAGAGCGGGGCGTCCTTGTGGAGGAAGGACTCGGCGTACGCGGCCATGGTCGAGCCGATGTCGCCGCGCTTGGCGTCCATCACGACCAGCGCGCCGGCCTGCCGCGCCTCGGCGACCGACTTCTCGAGGACGGCGACACCGCGCGACCCGAAGCGCTCGAAGAACGCGCTCTGCGGCTTGAGGACGGCGACCCGGTCGGCCATCGCCTCGACGACCGTGCGGCTGAACCGCTCCAAGCCTGCCACGTCGTCGTTCAGACCCCACTCGGTGAGCAGGGAGGCGTGCGGGTCGATGCCGACACACAAAGGGCCGCGCTCGTCCATCGCCCG
This sequence comes from Streptomyces sp. a15, assembly GCF_059026085.1. Classification (NCBI taxonomy): domain Bacteria; kingdom Bacillati; phylum Actinomycetota; class Actinomycetes; order Kitasatosporales; family Streptomycetaceae; genus Streptomyces; species Streptomyces sp. A15. Next base: position 130,372 of record NZ_JBWLKM010000002.1, read on the forward strand.
GCGCAGGCGTGCGCCGAAGGGCTCCAGAGTCATGCCGTCTTCCTCACGTCGGCGCCGACCGCGTCGGCAAGGGTGGCGTACGGGCTCGTCCGCAGACGGGCAGCGAGCCCCTTGTGGATGGCTCGGGCCCAGAAGGGGCCCTCGTAGACGAAGGCGCTGTATCCCTGCACGAGGGTGGCGCCCGCCAGGATGCGCTGCCAGGCGTCCTCGGCGTTCTCGATGCCGCCGACGCCCACGAGGGTGATCCGGTCGCCCACGCGCGCGTAGAGGCGACGCAGCACCTCCAGGGAGCGTGCCTTCAGGGGTGCTCCGGACAGCCCCCCGGTCTCCTTCACCAGGCCGGCCTCCGACGTCAGACCGAGGCCGTCGCGCGCGATGGTGGTGTTGGTGGCGATGATCCCGTCCAGGCCGAGCTCCACGGCCAGGTCGGCCACCGCGTCGACGTCCTCGTCGGCCAGGTCGGGCGCGATCTTCACCAGGAGCGGCACACGGCGCGAGGTGACCGTACGGTCGGCGGCCTCGCGGACGGCGCTCAGCAGGGGGCGTAGATGGTCGACGGCCTGCAGATTGCGCAGCCCCGGCGTGTTCGGCGACGACACGTTCACGACCAGGTAGTCGGCGTACGACGCCAGCCGCTCGGTCGACTTCACGTAGTCGAGGACGGCCTCGTCCTCGGGGACGACCTTGGTCTTGCCGATGTTGACGCCGACGACCGTCCTGAAGACGGGCGTACGGGAGGCCAGGCGGGCGGCGACGGCCAGGGAGCCCTCGTTGTTGAAGCCCATGCGGTTGATCAGCGCGCGGTCCTTCACGAGGCGGAACAGCCGCTTCTTGGGGTTGCCGGGCTGCGGCTCCCCCGTGACCGTGCCGATCTCGACGTGGTCGAAGCCGAGCATCGTCATGCCGTCGATGGCGACGGCGTTCTTGTCGAAGCCGGCGGCCAGCCCGAAGGGGCCGTGCATCCGCAGCCCGAAGGCCTGCGTGCGCAGTTCCTTGTGGCGGGGAGCGAGGGCGGCGGCGACGAACGTCCGCAGCACGGGGATCCGGACGGCGAGTCGGATCCAGCGGAAGGCCAGGTAATGGGCCTTCTCGGGGTCCATCCGTTGGAAGACCAGACGGAAGAAGAGCTTGTACATCGCGGGAGTCCTCTGGGGTCCTCATGAAGAGGGGGACACCTTCCGGTGTCCCCCTCAGGGCTGCTAGTCGCGGGCCGCGGTCAGGTGTTCCGCGTGTTCCTGGAGCGAACGGACGCCCACGTCTCCGTGGTTGAGGGCGTCGATGCCCTGGACGGCCGCAGCGAGCGCCTGGACGGTCGTCAGACACGGCACGGACCGCGCCACGGCCGCCGTACGGATCTCGTAGCCGTCGAGGCGGCCGCCGGTGCCGTACGGGGTGTTGACGATGAGGTCGACCTCGCCGTCGTGGATGAGCTGGACGATGGTCTTCTCGCCGTTCGGGCCGGTGCCCTCGGACTGCTTGCGCACGATCGTGGCGTTGATGCCGTTGCGCTTGAGGACCTCGGCCGTGCCGGAGGTGGCGAGCAGTTCGAAGCCGTGGGCGACCAGTTCGCGTGCCGGGAAGATCATCGAGCGCTTGTCACGGTTGGCGACCGAGATGAAGGCGCGGCCCTTGGTCGGCAGCGGACCGTAGGCCCCGGCCTGCGACTTGGCGTACGCCGTGCCGAAGACGGAGTCGATGCCCATGACCTCGCCGGTGGAGCGCATCTCCGGGCCGAGGACCGTGTCGACGCCCCGCCCGTGGATGTCGCGGAAGCGGGACCACGGCATGACGGCCTCCTTGACGGAGATCGGCGCGTCGAACGGGAGCTCGCCGCCGTCGCCCTTCGCCGGAAGCAGCCTCTCCGCGCGCAGTTCGGCGATGGTCGCGCCCAGCGAGATCCGGGCGGCGGCCTTCGCCAGCGGCACCGCGGTCGCCTTCGAGGTGAAGGGGACGGTGCGGGAAGCACGCGGGTTGGCTTCGAGGACGTACAGGATGTCGCCCGCCATCGCGAACTGGATGTTGATCAGGCCGCGGACGCCGACGCCCTTGGCGATGGCCTCCGTGGAGGCCCGCAGGCGCTTGATGTCGAAGCCGCCCAGCGTGATCGGGGGCAGGGCGCACGCCGAGTCGCCGGAGTGGATGCCGGCCTCCTCGATGTGCTCCATGACACCGCCGAGGTAGAGCTCCTCGCCGTCGTACAGGGCGTCGACGTCGATCTCGATCGCGTCGTCGAGGAAGCGGTCGACCAGGACCGGCCGGGAGGGGCTGATCTCGGTCGACTCGGCGATGTACGACTCCAGCCGGGTCTCGTCGTACACGATCTCCATGCCGCGCCCGCCGAGGACGTACGAGGGCCGCACCAGGACCGGGTAGCCGATCTCGTCGGCGATGGCCTTGGCGCCCGCGAAGGTGGTGGCGGTGCCGTGCTTGGGGGCCGGGAGACCGGCCTCGGCGAGGACCTGGCCGAAGGCGCCGCGGTCCTCGGCGGCGTGGATGGCCTCGGGGGGCGTGCCGACGACCGGTACGCCGTTGTCCTTGAGCGCCTGCGCGAGGCCCAGCGGGGTCTGGCCGCCGAGCTGCACGATGACGCCCGCGATCGGGCCGGCCTGCGCCTCCGCGTGGACGATCTCCAGCACGTCTTCCAGCGTCAGCGGCTCGAAGTACAGGCGGTCGGAGGTGTCGTAGTCCGTGGAGACGGTCTCCGGGTTGCAGTTGACCATCACGGTCTCGTAGCCGGCGTCGCTCAGCGCGAAGGAGGCGTGGACGCAGGAGTAGTCGAACTCGATGCCCTGGCCGATGCGGTTGGGTCCGGAGCCCAGGATGATTACGGCCGGCTTCTCGCGGGGGGCGACCTCGCTCTCCTCGTCGTAGGAGGAGTAGAAGTACGGCGTCTTCGCGGCGAACTCGGCGGCGCAGGTGTCGACCGTCTTGTACACCGGGCGCACGCCGAGCGCGTGCCGCACCTCGCGCACGACGTCCTCGCGCAGGCCCCGGATCTCGCCGATCTGCTGGTCGGAGAAGCCGTGCCGCTTGGCCTCGGCGAGCAGCTCGGGGACCAGACGCTCGGCGGCGGCGAGTTCGTCCGCGATCTCCTTGATCAGGAACAGCTGGTCCACGAACCAGGGGTCGATCTTCGTGTACTCGAAGATCTCCTCCTGCGTGGCACCGGCGCGGATCGCCTCCATGACCGTGTTGATCCGGCCGTCGGTCGGGCGGACCGAAGCCTCCAGGAGCTCCTTCTTGTCGCCCGTCTCGCCGACGAAGGTGAACTGCGAGCCCTTCTTCTCCAGCGAGCGCAGCGCCTTCTGGAAGGCCTCGGTGAAGTTGCGGCCGATCGCCATGGCCTCGCCGACCGACTTCATGGTCGTGGTCAGCGTGGAGTCGGCGCTCGGGAACTTCTCGAAGGCGAAGCGCGGGGCCTTCACGACCACGTAGTCGAGGGTCGGCTCGAAGGAGGCCGGGGTCTTCTCCGTGATGTCGTTCGGGATCTCGTCGAGGGTGTAGCCGACGGCCAGCTTGGCGGCGATCTTGGCGATCGGGAAGCCGGTGGCCTTCGACGCGAGGGCCGAGGAGCGCGACACCCGCGGGTTCATCTCGATGACGATGATGCGGCCGTCGACGGGGTTCACCGCGAACTGGATGTTGCAGCCGCCGGTGTCGACACCGACCTCGCGGATGATCGCGATGCCGATGTCGCGCAGGCGCTGGTACTCACGGTCGGTGAGCGTCATCGCGGGCGCGACGGTGATCGAGTCACCGGTGTGGACGCCCATCGGGTCGAAGTTCTCGATGGAGCAGACGACCACCACGTTGTCGTTCTTGTCGCGCATCAGCTCCAGCTCGTACTCCTTCCAGCCGAGGATGGACTCCTCCAGGAGCACCTCGGTGGTCGGGGAGAGCGTGAGGCCCTGGCCGGCGATGCGGCGCAGCTCCTCCTCGTCGTGGGCGAAGCCGGAGCCGGCGCCACCCATGGTGAAGGAGGGGCGGACCACGACCGGGTAGCCGCCGAGCTGCTCGACGCCCCTGAGTACGTCGTCCATCGAGTGGCAGATGTAGGACCGGGCGGACTCGCCGTGCCCGATCTTCTCGCGGACGGCCTCGACGACGCCCTTGAAGAGGTCGCGGTCCTCGCCCTTGTTGATGGCTTCGACGTTGGCGCCGATCAGCTCGACACCGTACTTCTCCAGCACACCCTGCTCGTGCATGGAGATCGCGGTGTTGAGGGCCGTCTGGCCGCCCAGGGTGGGCAGCAGCGCGTCCGGCCGCTCCTTGGCGATGATCTTCTCGACGAACTCCGGGGTGATCGGCTCGACGTAGGTGGCGTCGGCGATCTCCGGGTCGGTCATGATCGTCGCCGGGTTGGAGTTGACCAGGATGACGCGCAGGCCCTCGGCCTTGAGCACGCGGCACGCCTGGGTGCCGGAGTAGTCGAACTCGGCGGCCTGGCCGATGACGATCGGGCCGGAGCCGATGACCAGGACGGACTGGATATCGGTGCGCTTAGGCACGCTGGCCCTCCATCAGGACTGTGCTCATCAAAGACGTGAAGCGGTCGAACAGGTAGGCGGCGTCGTGCGGGCCGGCTGCCGCTTCGGGGTGGTACTGGACGCTGAAGGCGGGGCGGTCGAGCAGTTGCAGCCCCTCCACCACGTTGTCGTTGAGACACACGTGGGAGACCTCGGCGCGGCCGTAGGGCGTGTCGGACACCTTGTCGAGCGGGGCGTCGACGGCGAAGCCGTGGTTGTGCGCGGTGACCTCGACCTTGCCGGTGGAACGGTCCTGCACCGGCTGGTTGATGCCGCGGTGGCCGTACTTCAGCTTGTAGGTGCCGAAGCCCAGCGCGCGGCCCAGGATCTGGTTGCCGAAGCAGATGCCGAAGAGCGGGGTCCCGCGCTCCAGCACCGCCTGCATCAGCGCTACCGGGTGGTCGGCGGTGGCCGGGTCGCCGGGCCCGTTGGAGAAGAACACGCCGTCCGGGCCGGTCGCGTACACCTCCTCGACGGACGCCGTCGCCGGCAGCACGTGCACCTCGATGCCGCGCTCGGCCATGCGGTGCGGGGTCATGCCCTTGATGCCGAGGTCGACGGCGGCGACGGTGAACTTCTTCTCGCCGATCGCCGGGACGACGTACGTCTCCTTGGTGGCGACCTCCGCGGAGAGGTTCGCGCCCTTCATCTCGGGGGCCTGGCGTACCTCGGTGAGCATGGTGCCGTCGTCGGGCAGCGCCTGGCCGGAGAAGATGCCGACGCGCATGGCGCCGCGCTCGCGCAGGTGGCGGGTCAGCGCGCGCGTGTCGATGCCGGAGATACCGACGACACCCTGTGCGGCCAGCTCCTCGTCGAGCGTGCGGCGGGAGCGCCAGTTGGACGGCACGCGCGCGGGGTCACGCACCACGTATCCGGCGACCCAGATCCGCTTCGACTCGGGGTCCTCGTCGTTGACGCCGGTGTTGCCGACGTGCGGGGCGGTCATCACGACGACCTGGCGGTGGTACGACGGGTCGGTGAGGGTCTCCTGGTAGCCGGTCATGCCGGTGGAGAACACCGCTTCGCCGAAGGTCACCCCCACGGCCCCGTAGGCACGGCCGCGGAAGATCCGGCCGTCCTCCAGGACGAGTACCGCGGGAGTTTTGGCGGCTCCCCTTGTGGAGGTCGTCATCGTGCGCCTTCCGTTTCCGTCTTGTTGATCATGGAGTTGATTGCGTCGACCCACTCGTTGTGCTCGGCCGCGCGCTCGGAGCGGAACCCGGAGTCGATCAGCCGCTCGCCGTGCGCCCAGGTCACGACGAGCAGCCCGCCCTCGGTCAGCACCTTGCCGGCGATGCCCTTGTCGAGCCGGGCCTCGCGCAGCGCCTCGAGAGGGACGAAGAAGTCCGTCGCTCCTGGCCGTACGACGTCCAGTCCCGCGTCCGTCAGGGTGAGCTCGACCCGGCTGCGGGTGCCCAGGCCGTGCGCCACGATGCGGTCGAGCCACTGCCCGGCGGTGGTGGAGCCGTGGTAGCGGCCGCTCATCGTCAGTGTGGCCTCACCCGGGTCGGAAGGCGCGTCGGGCAGCTGGGGCAGGTCGCCCTGGAGCGTGCCGCGCCACTTCCAGCCCTCGCGCATCAGCCAGTAGACGAGCGCGACGAAGAGGGCGAGTCCGACGAGCCAGCCGATGCGGGCGGCCCAGTCGGTGACCTGAGCCGATTCCTTCTCGGCGGCCAGCAGAATTACAGGTGTCACGTGAGCTTCCCGTCGACGAGCGTGGCCTTGCCCCGGAGCCACGTGTGCGTGACACGGCCCGGCAGCTCGCGACCCTCGTAAGGGGTGTTGCGGCTGCGCGAGGCGAAGCCCGCGGGGTCCACGGACCCACGGTATTCCGTGTCGACGAGCGTGAGGTTGGCGGGCTCACCTGCCGAGACGGGACGGCCCTGTCCCTTGGCCTGTCCGATCTGTGCGGGCTTGACGGACATACGGTCAGCGACCTGGTCCCAGTCGAGGAGCCCGGTGTCGACCATCGTCTCCTGGACCACCGACAACGCGGTCTCCAGGCCGACCATGCCCATGGCGGCCGCGGCCCACTCGCAGTCCTTGTCCTCGTGCGGGTGCGGGGCGTGGTCGGTGGCCACGATGTCGATCGTGCCGTCCGCGAGGGCCTCACGCAGGGCGAGCACGTCTCGCTCGGTGCGCAGCGGCGGGTTGACCTTGAAGACCGGGTTGTAGGTACGCACCAGCTCATCCGTGAGGAGGAGGTGGTGCGGGGTGACCTCGGCGGTGACGTCGATGCCGCGGGACTTGGCCCAGCGGACGATCTCCACCGAGCCCGCGGTCGACAGGTGGCAGATGTGGACGCGGGAGCCGACGTGCTCGGCGAGCAGGACATCCCGGGCGATGATCGATTCTTCGGCCACCGCCGGCCAGCCGCCGAGACCCAGCTCGGCGGAGACGATGCCCTCGTTCATCTGGGCGCCCTCGGTCAGCCGCGGCTCCTGCGCGTGCTGGGCGACGACCCCGCCGAAGGCCTTCACGTACTCCAGCGCCCGGCGCATGATCACGGCGTCGTCGACACACTTGCCGTCGTCGGAGAAGACGGTGACGCCGGCGGCCGACTCGTGCATCGCGCCCAGCTCGGCGAGCTTGCGGCCCTCCAGGGCGACGGTGACGGCACCGATGGGCTGCACGTCGCAGTAGCCGTGCTCCTGGCCGAGCCGGTAGACCTGCTCGACCACGCCGGCGGTGTCGGCGACCGGGAAGGTGTTGGCCATGGCGAACACGGTGGTGTAGCCCCCGGAGGCGGCTGCCCGCGTGCCGGTCAGCACGGTCTCGGAGTCCTCGCGGCCAGGCTCGCGCAGGTGGGTGTGCAGGTCCACCAGACCCGGCAGCAGCACCTTGCCGCCGGCCTCGACGACCTCGGCGCCCTCGGCCGACAGACCGACGCCCACCTCGGCGATGGTCGCGCCGTCGATCAGCACGTCCTGCGGCTCGCCGCCGAGCACCTTCGCACCGCGGATCAGGATCTTGCTCATCTGTCTTACTTCTCCTCGATACGGGTGGGGCTGAGGGCGGGCTCGTTGCCGCCCAGAAGCAGGTACAGGACGGCCATCCGGACGGAGACTCCGTTTGCGACCTGCTCGACGACGGTGCAGCGCTCGGAGTCGGCGACCTCGGCGGTGATCTCCATGCCGCGGACCATCGGACCGGGGTGCATCACGATGGCGTGCTCGGGCATCTTCGCCATGCGCTCGCCGTCGAGGCCGTAGCGCCGCGCGTACTCGCGCTCGGTCGGGAAGAACGCCGCGTTCATGCGTTCCCGCTGGACGCGCAGCATCATCACCGCGTCGGACTTGGAAAGGGTGCTGTCCAGCTCGTAGGAGACCTCGCAGGGCCAGGTCTCGACGCCGACCGGCACCAGGGTGGGCGGGGCGACCAGGGTGACCTCGGCACCGAGGGTGTGCAGCAGGTCGACGTTGGAGCGGGCCACCCGGCTGTGCAGGATGTCACCGACGATCGTGATCCGCTTGCCGTCGAGGTCCTGCCCGATCCCGGCGTCCCGCCCGACGAGCCGGCGGCGCATGGTGAAGGCGTCCAGCAGGGCCTGCGTCGGGTGCTGGTGGGTGCCGTCACCGGCGTTGATCACGGCCGCGTCGATCCACCCGGAGTTGGCGAGGCGGTACGGGGCTCCGGAGGCGCCGTGCCGGATCACGACGGCGTCCACGCCCATGGCTTCGAGGGTCTGGGCGGTGTCCTTCAGGGACTCGCCCTTGGACACGCTCGACCCCTTGGCGGAGAAGTTGATGACGTCCGCGGACAGGCGCTTCTCGGCGGCCTCGAAGGAGATCCGGGTCCGGGTGGAGTCCTCGAAGAAGAGGTTGACGACGGTTCGGCCGCGCAGGGTCGGCAGTTTCTTGATCGGCCGGTCGGCGACCCGGGCCATCTCCTCGGCGGTGTCGAGGATCAGGACGGCGTCGTCGCGGGTGAGGTCGGCGGCCGAGATGAGATGACGCTGCATCTGTCAGGCTCCGTAAGGCAGTTCAGGTCGGGAGATTTCGCGCGCGGGCGTGCGGGGGCGCACTCGGGGACGTACGACCGAGTGCGGCTACTGCTCGCGCGTCGGGGAGGTCTTCACACCGAGCAGCACGGTGTCGCGACCGTCCTCCTCGGCGAGCTGGACCTTGACCGTCTCCCGCAGCGACGTGGGGAGGTTCTTGCCGACGTAGTCGGCGCGGATGGGCAGTTCGCGGTGGCCCCGGTCGACGAGGACCGCGAGCTGGACCGCGCGGGGGCGCCCGATGTCGTTCAGGGCGTCGAGGGCGGCTCGGATGGTGCGGCCGGAGAAGAGCACGTCGTCGACGAGGACGACCAGCCTGCCGTCGATGCCGTCACCGGGGATGTCGGTGCGGGCCAGCGCACGCGGCGGGTGCATGCGCAGGTCGTCGCGGTACATGGTGATGTCGAGGGAGCCGACCGGGATCTTGCGGTCGGTGATCTCCTCGAGCTTGGCGGCGAGCCGCTGGGCGAGGAAGACGCCCCGGGTGGGAATGCCGAGGAGCACCACGTCGTCGGCGCCCTTGGCGCGCTCGACGATCTCGTGGGCGATGCGGGTCAGTACCCGCGCGATGTCAGGGCCTTCGAGCACTGGCCTTGCATCGGACGCTTGAGTGTCCATAAGAAACGGACCTCCTTCTCCGCCTCACGGGACGGACCTTAAAGGACGTCGGATTTGCGCCATCCACGGTAGCAGGCCGGGACGACGTCCCTGATCACCCCCTTGGCCCAACCGGCCACCGATACCACGGAAGAGTCGGTGCGGACCATTCGGCTTGACGCGGAAGAGTAACGCTGCGTAACCTCACAGTGAGTTACCAGCCGCGCGGCATGGAAACAACCCAGTCGCGTCGACACAGTGTCCGGGGAGCTATATGTCCAGCGAATACGCCAAACAGCTCGGGGCCAAGCTCCGGGCCATCCGCACCCAGCAGGGCCTTTCCCTCCACGGTGTCGAGGAGAAGTCCCAGGGTCGTTGGAAGGCCGTCGTGGTCGGTTCGTACGAGCGCGGCGACCGCGCCGTGACCGTGCAGCGACTTGCCGAGCTGGCGGATTTCTACGGCGTTCCGGTGCAGGAGCTGCTGCCGGGCACCACGCCGGGCGGGGCCGCCGAGCCGCCGCCGAAGCTGGTCCTCGACCTGGAGCGGCTGGCCCACGTGCCGGCCGAGAAGGCGGGTCCCCTCCAGCGGTATGCCGCCACCATCCAGTCCCAGCGCGGTGACTACAACGGCAAGGTGCTCTCGATCCGCCAGGACGACCTGCGCACACTCGCCGTCATCTACGACCAGTCGCCCTCGGTCCTCACCGAGCAGCTGATCAGCTGGGGCGTCCTGGACGCGGACGCGCGCCGTGCGGTGGCCTCCCACGAGGACAGCTGAGCCGCTTCTCACCTGAGCAGAAACGTGCCGCCGGGGTGGCCGGAACTTCACGGTTCCAGCTACCCCGGCGGCTTTCTGCGGGCCTGACGGGGCTCCGGGGCACAGGGACGCCCGAGGGCCCGCAGCGTCACCGCTGCGGGCCCTTGGGCGATGCGTGCCGATCGCGCCGGTCCTCCGGCGCCTCGTGGCGGCTCCTGTGCCTCGTCGTGGCGCTAGGCCTCGTCGCGGCGCAGCGAGGGCTTGAGTTCCTTGAACCGGCCGAGCAGGCCGTTCACGAACGAGGGCGACTCGTCCGTGGAGAACTCCTTCGCCAGCTGCACCATCTCGTCGAGGACGACGGCGTCGGGCGTCTCGTCCGCCCAGATCAGCTCGTAGGCGCCGAGGCGCAGGATGTTGCGGTCGACGACGGGCATCCTGTCGAGCGTCCAGCCGACCGAGTACTGGGCGATCAGCTCGTCGATGCGCTTCGCGTGCTGCGCGTACCCCTCGACCAGCTGCATCGTGTACTCGCTCACCGGCGGCTGCCGGGTGTCGTCCCGGGAGAGCCGGATCCAGTCCGCGAGGACCGTCAGGACGTCCGCGTCGCGCTGGTCACCCTCGAAGAGGATCTGGAAGGCGCGCTTGCGGGCCGTGTTGCGGGCAGCCACGGTTAGCTGTTCACCCGGCCGAGGTAGTCGCTCGTGCGGGTGTCGACCTTGATCTTCTCACCGGTGGTGATGAAGAGCGGGACGTTGATCTGGTGACCGGTCTCCAGGATGGCGGGCTTGGTGCCACCGGTGGAGCGGTCGCCCTGGACGCCCGGTTCGGTCTCCTGGATGACGAGCTCGACAGCGGCCGGCAGCTCCACGAAGAGCACCTCGCCCTCGTGCTGCGCCACGGTGGCGGTGAAGCCCTCGATCAGGAAGTTGGCGGCGTCGCCGACAGCCTTGCGGTCGACCATGAGCTGGTCGTAGGTCTCCATGTCCATGAAGACGAAGTACTCGCCGTCCATGTAGGAGAACTGCATGTCGCGCTTGTCGATCGTGGCCGTCTCGACCTTGACGCCGGCGTTGAACGTCTTGTCGACGACCTTGCCGGAAAGCACGTTCTTCAGCTTGGTGCGCACGAAGGCCGGGCCCTTGCCGGGCTTGACGTGCTGGAACTCGACGACGGACCACAGCTGGCCTCCGTCGAGCTTGAGCACCAGGCCGTTCTTGAGGTCGTTCGTGGAAGCCACGGTTGCGGAATCTCCTGGACTGACGTGGACGACCCCGGGGGCACACGCCTACAGCGCGAGCAGCTCCTTGGTCGTGATGGTGAGTAGCTCTGGGCCGCCGTCCGCCTCGGGGCGGACGACGAGCGTGTCATCGATCCGGACGCCGCCCCGGCCCGGGAGGTGAACCCCCGGTTCGACGGTGACCGGCACGCAAGCGTCCAGTTTACCCATGGCCGCGGGGGCCAGCTGCGGGTCCTCGTCGATTTCGAGTCCCACACCGTGCCCCGTCAGGGCCGGAAGGCCCTCCGCGTACCCCGCGGAGTCCAGTACCTGGCGTGCGGCGCGGTCCACGTCGCGGTAGGCGGCGCCGGGTACGAGACTCTCCCGTCCGGCCCGCTGGGCGGCGAAGACGAGGTCGTACAGCTCGATCTGCCAGTCCGCGGGGGACGTACCGATGACGAAGGTACGGCCGATCTCGCACCGGTAGCCGCGGTAGGTCGCACCGAGGCAGACGGACAGAAAGTCACCCTCCTCGACCCGCCGGTCGGTGGGGCGGTGGCCGCGTCTGCCGGAGTTCGGGCCGGTACCGACGGAGGTCGCGAAGGCGGGACCGTCGGCACCGTGGTCGACCAGGCGACGCTCCAGTTCCAGGGCCAGGTGACGTTCGGTACGGCCGACGAGGATGGACTCGAGCAGTTCGCCGAGGGCCTGGTCGGCGATTTCGGCGCCGATCCTGAGGCAGGAGATCTCCTCCTCGTCCTTCACCACCCGCAGCTGCTCGACGGCGCCGCCCAGATCCGCGAGGCGCAGCCGGGGCACGACCGAGCGGATGGCGCGGTGCCGGGCGACGGTCAGGTGATGCTCCTCCACGGCGAGGGACTCACCGCCTTGCCCTGCCGCGAGGTCGGCGGCGGCGACGGCCGGATCGCCACCGGGTCCGGGCAACCTCTGCACGCGCAGCGCCTCGTCGGGCCGGCCTTCGGCAGGGCGGTCGTCCGGTGGGCCGGGGCACAGCAGCAGGTCCTCGGTCCTGCCGAGCAGCAGGACGGCGCCGTGCGGGGCGGTGCCTGCGAGGTAGCGGACGTTGGCGGGGCGGGTCACCAGCGCGGAGGCGCTGCCGCTGGCTTGGCAGCGTTCCCGTAGGCGGGTTCGGCGGGCACCGTAGACCTCTGACATGACACGAGCGTAGGAGCGGTGTCCGGATTGTGCTGGTTGAGAGGGTGCCGTTTGGGGGACCGGGGTGCGTGCGGGTGTTGTGTGCCGGGTGCGGGCCGGTGAGGGCTGAGCGCGCAGTTCCCCGCGCCCCTGAACGCCTACCAGCTCGGTGGGCTGGCTATCGACCTTGCCAGTACCTCGTCCAGGACCTGAGCCGTCTGTGGTACGTCCAGCTGGGAGTTGTCGATGATGGGGAGGCCGGAGCCGTACCAGCCGGCCATGCGGCCGTGGATGCGGGCGACCTCTTCGTCGGTGAGGCGGCGGTTTCCCGAGCGTTCGGCGTTGCGCTCCAGGACGATCTCGAGGCCCGGCAACAGAACCACCGGCAGCAGGCCCGGGCCCACGTGGCGCTTCCAGCCGCCGAGGCCGACGACCGGGCGGTCGGGGAAGACGGCGTCGTCGAGGATGCAGGAGATGCCGTTGGCCAGGAAATTGCGGGCCGCGAAGCCGCAGGTGCGGCGGGCGAGGCGGTACTGGGCCTCGGAGTGGTCGTTCCACCCGGACTGCGGGTCGGCGAAGCCCGAGCGGACCCATTCGCGTACGTCGTCGAGGCTGATGTGGGCGGTGGGGACCCGGCGGCGGCCCGCCCAGTACCGGGCGACGCTCGTCTTTCCGGCGCCGGCCGGGCCGATGAGCAGAACCGCGAGGGTCGTGGCGGCCGGGTCGGCGGTCGTGGCGGGCGGCGCGCTCGGCATGGCGACGGGACCGCCGGGCGGCAACGGCACATGGCCGGTGGTCTCCGGCACCGGCGGGACCGGGGCGTGCTGCGGTGCGGGCGGTACCGGCGCCGAGGGCGCGCCGGTGAAGCCCGGAGCGGGAGGAGGCGGTGGGGGCACGGGGGCGGAACCCTGGTGTGCGCCCGGGTGCTGCGGACCCGGGGGATGTGCGGCCGGCGACCAGCCGGCGACCGGTCCGTGCCCCGGCTGGTGGGGCGGCGGCAGCGGAGAACCCACTGCGTGCTGCATCCGGTGCCACTCCGTCTCGTACAGGCAATGGGCGCTGACAGCGCGGGGGATTCCCGCTTCGCTACCGAACGGTACCGCCCCCGGCCGTCGTTTGGTGAAACGGCCGGGGGCGGTCCGAAGTGCCCGGTGGCGCAAGGTGAATCGGGCGGATGGAGTACCGCGGGACTTACTCGCCCACTTCGCCGTACGCGGCGAGGAGGACCGCCGGGTCGGGGCCCTCCAGAACGGTCGGCTTGGCCAGACCGTCCAGGACGATGAAGCGCAGCAGGTCGCCGCGGGACTTCTTGTCGACCTTCATGGCCTCCAGCAGCTTGGGCCACTGGTCGTAGCGGTAGTGCAGGGGCAGGCCGACGGATTCGAGGACCGTGCGGTGCCGGTCGGCCGTGGCGTCGTCCAACCGGCCCGCGAGACGGCCGAGTTCGGCGGCGAAGTGCATGCCGACCGAGACCGCGGCGCCGTGCCGCCACTTGTAGCGCTCGTTCTTCTCGATGGCGTGCGCGAGCGTGTGGCCGTAGTTGAGGATCTCTCTGAGGCCCGACTCCTTGAGGTCGGAGGAGACGACCTCGGCCTTGACCCGGATGGACCGCTCGATGAGCTCCGCGGTGTGCGGGCCCGCCGGAGTGCGGGCGGCCTCGGGGTCGGACTCGATGAGCTCCAGGATCGTCGGGTCGGCGATGAAGCCGGCCTTGATGATCTCGGCGAGCCCGGAGACGTAGTCGTTGACCGAGAGGGAGTCGAGCGCGGCCAGGTCGCACAGCACGCCGGCCGGCGGGTGGAAGGCGCCGACGAGGTTCTTGCCCTCGGCGGTGTTGATGCCGGTCTTGCCGCCGACGGCCGCGTCCACCATGGCCAGCACGGTGGTGGGGACGGCGATCCAGCGCACCCCGCGCAGCCAGGTCGCGGCCACGAACCCGGCGAGGTCCGTGGTCGCGCCGCCGCCGACACCGACGACGACGTCGGTGCGGGTGAAGCCGGACTGGCCGAGTGCCTTCCAGCAGTAGGCGGCGACCTCGGCGGTCTTGGCCTCCTCCGCGTTCGGCACCTGGATGGCGACGACCTCGAAGCCCTGCTCGGCCAGGTCGCCGCGCAGCGCGTCGCCGGTCTCGGCCAGCGCCTCGGGGTGGACGATCGCGACCCGCTTGGCCTTGTCGCCGATCAACCCGGCGAGCTCGCCAAGGAGTTGCCGGCCCACCAGTACCTCGTAGGGCTCGCTGCCCGCGGTACCGCCGACCTGGATCCTCGTCACCTGGTCTGCCATTACGTCCTCCGGCCGGGGGTCCGGGGGTTGTCCCCCGGGAATTACAGTCTTCAACTCCAGTGCGTCCAGGGCGGCTTGGGTGACCTCTTCGGGCGTACGGCCGTCCGTGGACACGACCGCCGTGGCGATCGACTCGTACAGGTGCCGCCGCGCCTCCATCAGTTCGCGCCACTGCTTGCGCGGGTTGACCGCGAGCAGCGGCCGGGCGGCGTTCAGGCCGGTGCGCTTGACGGCTTCCTCGACGTCCATGGAGAGGTAGACGACGCGCTGCCCGGTGAGCAGCGCGCGGGTGTCCTCGTCCAGGATCGCGCCGCCGCCCAGCGCGAGTACACCGTCGTGCTCGGCGAGCGCCCGGCGCACCGCCCGCTTCTCGATCGCGCGAAAGTCCGGCTCACCCTCGTCGACGAAGATCTCGGCGATGGACCGGCCCTGCTCCGCGACGATGTCGTCGTCGGTGTCCCGATAGCCGACGCCGAGCCGCTCGGCGAGCAACTGCCCGACGGTGGACTTGCCGACGCCCATCGGCCCGACCAGGACGACCACAGGCACAGCGCTCATCGGACCGGGAGGTTGTCGAGGTACGACCGGACGTTGCGGCGGGTCTCACCCACGCTGTCGCCGCCGAACTTCTCCGCGACCGCGTCCGCAAGGACCAGCGCGACCATCGCCTCCGCGACGATGCCGGCGGCCGGCACCGCGCACACGTCCGAGCGCTGGTGGTGGGCCTGCGCGGGCTCGCCGGTGGCCACGTCGACCGTCTGCAGCGCGCGCGGCACG
Source organism: Streptomyces sp. a15 (assembly GCF_059026085.1). NCBI lineage: Bacteria > Bacillati > Actinomycetota > Actinomycetes > Kitasatosporales > Streptomycetaceae > Streptomyces > Streptomyces sp. A15. Next base: position 145,683 of record NZ_JBWLKM010000002.1, read on the forward strand.
GTCGCGATCGGCTTCATCGCCGCCCGCACCCGCAGCAGCTCACCGGTGGTCAGGCCGCCCTCGGTGCCGCCGGAACGGCCGGTGGCCCGCCGGATGCCCTCGTCGGTGGCGAGGATCTCGTCGTGCGCCTTCGAGCCGGGCACGCGCGCCAGGTCGAAGCCGTCGCCGACCTCGACGCCCTTGATGGCCTGGATGCCCATCAGGGCGGCGGCCAGCCGGGCGTCCAGCCTGCGGTCCCAGTGCACGTGCGAGCCCAGGCCCACCGGCACGCCGTACGCCAGCACCTCGACCACGCCGCCGAGGGTGTCGCCGTCCTTGTGGGCCTGGTCGATCTCCGCGACCATCGCCTTCGACGCGTCCGCGTCCAGGCAGCGCACCGGGTCGGCGTCCAGCTTCTCGACGTCGGAGGGCTTGGGGTAGACGCCGTAGGGCGCCCTCGCCGCGGCCAGCTCGACGACGTGGCTGACGATCTCGATGCCGGCCGTCTCCTTCAGGTACGACCGGGCCACCGCGCCCAGTGCCACCCGGGCCGCCGTCTCCCGGGCGGAGGCGCGCTCCAGGATCGGCCGGGCCTCGTCGAAGCCGTACTTCTGCATGCCGGCCAGGTCGGCGTGGCCGGGGCGCGGCCGGGTCAGCGGGGCGTTGCGGGCCAGGCCCGCGAGGATCTCGGGGTCGATGGGGTCGGCCGCCATGACCTGCTCCCACTTCGGCCACTCGGTGTTGCCCACCATCACCGCCACCGGGGAGCCCAGAGTGAGGCCGTGCCGCACACCGCCGAGGAACGTGACCTCGTCACGCTCGAACTTCATGCGCGCACCGCGTCCATAACCGAGCCGGCGCCGGGCCAGGTGGTCCGCCACCATCTCCGTGGTGATCGGCACGCCGGCGGGAAGTCCCTCCAGCGTCGCCACGAGTGCGGGACCGTGGGACTCCCCCGCGGTCAGCCAGCGCAACCTGCTCAACGGTGCTCCTCAGTGCTCGCGCCCTGGTACTGCCCTTCGTACGCGCGTCCTCGCGTACGGCGACGGCCCGACCAGGTGCGCGGCCCTGGCCCGCCACCTCCGATCCTCCCACGTCCGGGCACGGGGATCGGCCGCCGGTCCACAGGGCGGACGGGACACGGCTGTCCCGACGGCGGCCGAGCGGCTCCTAGCGGGCGGCGAGCGCGTGCTCGCCCGCCTTGCGCATCGCGTCCAGCGGGGCAGGGGTCCGGCCCGTCATCTGCTCCACCTGCAGGACCGCCTGGTGCACCAGCAGGTCGAGTCCGCTGACGACGGCCCCGCCGTACGCGGACCAGCGGGCGGCGAGCTCGGTGGGCCACGGGTCGTAGAGCACGTCGAAGAGAGTGGCGGGGCGTTCCGGCAGGGCCGAGGACAGCGCGTCGGTCGCACCGGCCGGGGTGGTCGCGACGACGAGCGGTGCGCGCAGGGCCTGCTCGGCGTCCGCCCAGTCCGCCGTGCGGAGCTCGATGTCCAGCCGCTCGCCCCACTGCCGCATCTCGGCGGCACGGGCCTCGCTGCGGACGTACGCGACGACCTCGCCGGTGCAGATCCGGGACAGGGCGGCGAGCGCGGAGGAGGCGGTGGCGCCGGCGCCGAGGATCGCGGCGGAGTCGACCTGTTCGATGCCGTGTTCGCGCAGGGCGGCGACCATGCCGGGGATGTCGGTGTTGTCGCCGACCCGGCGGCCGTCCTCGGTGAACACGACCGTGTTGACCGCGTCGACCGAGGCAGCGGTCTCGCTGATGTCGTCGAGCAGCGGGATGACGGCCCGCTTGAGCGGCATGGTCACCGAGAGCCCGGCCCACTCCGGGCCGAGTTCCGCGAAGAAACCCGGCAGGGCGGCCTCGTCGAGCTCGAACCGGTCGTACGACCAGTTCGTCAGGCCCAGTTCCTGGTACGCGGCGCGGTGCAGCACGGGCGAGAGGGAGTGCGCGATGGGCTTGCCGAGCACGGCGGCCCGGCGGGCGTCAGCTGCCCGAGCTCTCATTGAACTTGTCCTTGAGCCTTTCGAATTCCGCGAAGGTCTTCGCGTATTCGGTCTTTTTCACACCGTCGGTCGCCACGAAGTAGAGCCAGCCCTCGTCGGTCGGATTCTCCGTCGCCTTCATCGCCTCGTCACCGGGGTTACCGATGGGACCGGGCGGCAGACCCTCCTGCGTGTACGTGTTGTACGGGTCCTGGTTGCTGTTGATCTCCGACTCGCTGATGTTGATGTTGCTCTCGTTCTTCAGGTAATTGAAGGTCGAGTCGAACTGCAGCTTCCGGTTGGTCTCGGTGTTCGTGGACTTGAGGCGGTTGTAGATCACCTCCGCCATCTTGCGGAAGTCGTCCTCGGTCTTGCCCTCGGCCTGGACGAGGCTGGCGACGGTGACGACCTGCAGCGGGTTGTCCAGTTTGAGCGCCTTGGCCTTTGCCTCCACGTCGAACTCGTCGTACTTCTTCGCCGCCTGGGTCACCATCTCCTTCAGGACCGTCTCGGCCTTCATGCCCTTGGCGGCGGGATAGGTGCCGGGGTAGAGGAATCCTTCCAGCGGATCCTTTATGTCTTTGTTGTCGTTCGCCCAGCCAGGCAGCCCGAGGCTCTCGAACTCCTTCTCGGCGATCTTCCTGGTGGTGCCGGACGACAATTCGAGTTTCGCGTCGATCGTCTTGTAGACGCTGATATTGCGCTCGCCCGGCTTGACCAGCACATTGTTCTGGCTCTTGGGGTCGAGCATCATCTCGATGGCACTGTCGGCGGACATCTGTTTCTTCAGCAGATAGGCGCCGGCCTGGATCGTCTTGCCTTTGGCGTTCTGCTCCTGAGCTGCCACGAACGCGTCGACGCTCTTGACCACGCCGGCTTCTTTCAGCTTCTGACCGATCGTCGACCCGTAGGCGCCCTTGGGGATGACGACGGATACCAGCTCGCTCGTACCGTCCCCGGCGTAGTCCGGAGCCGAGCCGAAACGATCCTGGTAGAACTGGTAGCCGAAATATCCGACTCCGCCCAATCCTCCGCCGAACACCAGCAGCACCACCAGACACGCGCATCCGCTGCGGCGCTTCTTCGGCTTGCCGCCGCGTCCCTTGCGGTCGCCGCGGTCGCCCTTCGGTTCGTCCGAGTCGTCCTCGTCGTCGTCGGCGCCCGAGAAGAACGCGTGCTCGCCCTGATCGGGACCGGGATCCCAGTCGGGCTGCTGCGGTTCGGGTTCGGCGCGCCGACGGGCGAGCGGCTCCGGCGGCGGGTAGGCGTCCGGGGTGCCGTAGAAGTCGGGCTGCTGCTGGCCGCCGTACGACATGCCCTGCTGCTGCCCGTACGGGTCCGACGGATCGGGGTACTGGACGGGCTCGTGCGCGCCGGTGGCCCAGCCGCTGTTGTCGTACTGCTGCTGGGGCTGGGGCGCGTACTGCTGCTGATCGTACTGCTGCCCGCCGTACTGCTGCTGCTCGCCGTGCTGCTGGTCGTACTGTTGCTGGTCGCCGTACTGCTGGTTGTACTGCTGCTGATCGTACTGTTGCTGCTCGCCGTACTGCTGCTGGTAGTGCTGCTGCGCCTGACCGTATGCGGCCTGTTGGCCGTCGCCCCAGCCTCCATTGTCGTACTGCGGCTGCTGCGGCTGCTCCGGATGGTGCTGCGGCTGGCCGCCGTAGGGGGACTGCTGACCCGCCTGGGCCTGCTGTCCACCCCATCCGTCATCCCCGTACAACGGGTCCTCCGGATGCCACGGTTCGGAGCCTTCGCCCCGGCCATACTCAGTCATCGATCCCCTAGAGCCGCGAGGCGGCGGTTGCGCGGCTTTCGGCTCGGCTCCCGTTCCGCCTCTCTTTGTGCGGTGGCTGTTCGAACACCTCCGCATCGCGCGGAACGTTACCGTATCGCGATCAGATGACCACTTCGACGCCCTCGCCGGGTGCTTTACCTGACACCCGTTCGGATTCCAGGGCCTGTTGAAGGATGATCACGGCGGCTACCTGGTCGATGACCGATCTGCCCTTTTTCGACTTCACGCCCGAGGCACGCAGTCCCTGACTGGCCGTCACCGTGGTCATCCGCTCGTCCACGAGCCGGACCGGGACGGGGGCGATGCCCCGGGCGAGCTCCTGGGCGAAGCCGCGGACCTTCACCGCGGCCGGGCCCTCGCCCCCCTTGAGGGAGCGGGGAAGGCCGACCACGACCTCGATCGGCTCGTACTCCTCGACCAGTTGCTTCAGCCGACGGTGAGCTGCGGGGAGGTCCCGGCCGGGGACCGTCTCCACCGGAGTGGCGAGGATCCCGTCGGGGTCGCACGAGGCGACCCCGATGCGGGCGTCCCCGACGTCGATCGCGAGTCGACGGCCGCGGCGCATGCCCCGGCCGTCGTCACTCTCTCGGACCTCGGCGCTCACTTGGCCGTTTCCGCCACGAGCCGCTCGACGGCCTCGACGGCCTCGCCGACGGCGGCCGGGTTCTGGCCGCCGCCCTGGGCGAGGTCCGGCTTGCCGCCACCGCCGCCGCCGAGGGTCTTGGCGGCCGTACGGACCAGGTCGCCGGCCTTGAGGCCGCGCTCGCGGGCGGCCTCGTTGGTGGCGATCACGGTCAGCGGCTTGCTGTTGTTGACGGCGAACAGGGCGACCACGGCGGCCCGGCCGCCCTGGATGCGGCCGCGCACGTCGAGGACCAGCTTGCGCAGGTCGTCGGGGGTGGTGCCGTCCGGGACCTGACCGGTCACCAGAGCGACGCCCTGGACGTCCTTGGCCGACCCGGCGAGACCGGCGGCGGCCTGGAGGACCTTCTCGGCGCGGAACTTCTCGATCTCCTTCTCAGCGTCCTTCAGCCTGCCGAGCATGGCGGAGACCTTCTCCGGAAGCTCCTCCGGACGACCCTTGACCAGCTCCTGCAGCTGGGCGACGACCGTGTGCTCACGGGCGAGGAAGTTGTAGGCGTCGACACCCACGAGGGCCTCGATACGGCGCACACCCGAGCCGATCGACGACTCGCCGAGCAGCTTCACCAGGCCCAGCTGGGCGGTGTTGTGGACGTGCGTGCCGCCGCACAGCTCCTTGGAGAAGTCGCCGATGGTGACGACACGGACGCGCTCGCCGTACTTCTCGCCGAACTCGGCGATGGCACCCTGCTTCTTGGCCTCGTCGATGCCCATGACATCGGCGCGGACGTCCAGGTCGCGGGCGAGCACCTCGTTGATCTTCTGCTCCACGTCGGTCATCACGGCCGTGGGAACGGCGGCGGGGGAACCGAAGTCGAAGCGGAAGCGGCCGGGCTGGTTCTCGGAACCGGCCTGGGCGGCCGTCGGGCCGAGGGCGTCGCGCAGGGCCTGGTGGGTCAGGTGCGTGGCCGAGTGGGCGCGGGCGATGGCCGTGCGGCGCCGGGAGTCGATCGAGGCGTGGGCCTTGGAGCCGACGGTGACCTCGCCGACCTGGACGACGCCCTTGTGGACGTACACGCCGGGCACCGGCTTCTGGCAGTCGCGGATCTCGATGACGGCACCGGTGTCCACCTTGATCCGGCCGGTGTCGCCGATCTGGCCGCCGCCCTCGGCGTAGAACGGGGTGCGGTCCAGGACGATCTCGACCTCGTCGCCCTCGGTGGCGGCCGGGGAGGAGGCACCGTCGACGAGGATCCCGACGATCGTGGACTCGCCCTCGGTGTCCGAGTAGCCGATGAAGTCGGTCTCGCCGGCCTTGTCGGCGATCTCGCGGTAGGCGCCGACGCCGGCATGGCCGGTCTTCTTGGCCTGGGCGTCGGCCTTGGCGCGCTCCCGCTGCTCCTTCATCAGACGGCGGAAACCGTCCTCGTCCACGGAGAGGCCCTGCTCGGCGGCCATCTCCAGGGTGAGGTCGATCGGGAAGCCCCAGGTGTCGTGGAGCAGGAAGGCCTTGTCGCCGGACAGGACGGTGCCGCCGGCCTGCTTGGTCTCGGTGACGGCGGTGTCGAGGATGTTCGTGCCGCCCTTGAGGGCCTTGAGGAAGGCGTTCTCCTCGGCGACGGCGACCTTCTCGATCCGCTCGCGGTCGGTGACCAGCTCCGGGTACTGCTGCCCCATCATCTCGATGACCGTGTCGATCAGGTCCTTGACGACCGGGCCGGTGGCACCGAGCAGACGCATGTTGCGGATGGCGCGGCGCATGATGCGGCGCAGGACATAGCCGCGGCCCTCGTTGCCGGGGGTCACGCCGTCGCCGATGAGCATCACGGACGTGCGCATGTGGTCGGTGACCACGCGCAGGGAGACGTCGGAGTCGTGGGCCTGGCCGTACTCGACACCGGTCAGCTCGGTGGCCTTCTTGATGACGGCCATGGAGGTGTCGATCTCGTACATGTTCTGCACGCCCTGCAGAATCATGGCGAGGCGCTCCATGCCGAGGCCCGTGTCGATGTTCTTGCTCGGCAGGTCGCCCAGGATCTCGAAGTTGTCCTTGCCGATGCCCTCGCCGCGCTCGTACTGCATGAAGACGAGGTTCCAGATCTCCACGTACCGCTCGTCGTTGACGGCGGGGCCGCCCTCGACGCCGAACTCGGGGCCGCGGTCGTAGTTGATCTCGGAACAGGGGCCGCACGGGCCGGGAACGCCCATGGACCAGTAGTTGTCCTTCATGCCGAGGCGCTGGATGCGCTCCTTGGGCACGCCGACGACCTCGTGCCAGATGCGCTCGGCCTCGTCGTCGTCCTTGTAGACGGTGATCCAGAGCTTTTCCGGCTCCAGTCCGTAACCACCCTTGTCCTGGGGCGTGGTGAGCAGCTCCCAGGCGTACTTGATGGCGCCTTCCTTGAAGTAGTCGCCGAAGGAGAAGTTGCCGCACATCTGGAAGAAGGTGCCGTGCCGCGTGGTCTTGCCGACCTCTTCGATGTCCGGCGTGCGCACGCACTTCTGCACGCTGGTGGCGCGCTGGAACGGCGGCTTGACCTCACCCAGGAAGTAGGGCTTGAAGGGCACCATGCCGGCCGGGACGAGGAGCAGAGTCGGGTCGTCCGCGATGAGCGACGCCGAAGGGACGACGGTGTGCCCGCGCTCCTCGAAGAAGCTCAACCAGCGGCGACGAATCTCGGCCGACTCCATCAGTGGTCCTCATTCCGGTTGTACGAGTATGTCGTCCTGTCGCTCTCGACGGACTTCGGGTTGTTGCGGTTCTCGATGGCGGCGTACCGCCGGGGGGAGGGGAGCTCGGGGTTCTCGTTGATCCCGAGGGCGTCACCCAGCTCCGCCTCCCGCTGGGCCATGTTGTCGCGGACGTCCAGCGCGAAGCCCACCGCGCGGTCCTTGATGCGGTGACCGGCATCGAGCGCCTTGTTCGCCGCGGTCACGGCGAGGTTCTCGGGGGTCAGCTGCTTCAGCTTGCGATTGACCTTGGTGGTGGCCCACACACCGGCGGCGACGCCCGAGGTGAACCAGAAGGTACGGCGGAACATCGCTGGCTCTCAGTCCTTCTTTTTGCGGAGGTCTCGCTTGTCCCGCCGAGAGACCGTGCGGCCCACGATCACGGTACGCCGGGGTGCCTTGGCGGGAACGTCGTCCTTGCGGCCGCCGAGGGCCCGGCGCACGCCGTAGCCGAAGGCGGCGACCTTCACGAGGGGGCCGCCGAAGGTGGAGGCGACGGTCGTCGACAGCGCGGACGCGTTCGACGTGACCTCCTGGACGTCCGACGCGATCGCGTCGACCCGGTCGATCTGGGTCTGTGCGGAGCGCACCGCCGAGGAGGCGTCGGCCAGCAGCGGGACGGCCTGGTCGGTCACGTCCGCCACGAGCTTGGTGGTCGCCCTGAGCGTCTGGGCCAGCCTCGCCAGCGCGACGGCGAGGAAGGAGACCAGAATCGCCCAGAAGACGGCCACCAGGATCCCGGCCACCTCTCCACCGGACACTGTGTGCACCCGCTCCCTGAAACGTGCCTGCATATCGAAAAAGTCGTACGCCGAGCCTATCGCGCCGGGGGTCTGGCTCCGAACCGGATTACCGCCCGCGCGCACCCGGGTTCGCGCGAAGCGATTGTACGGACTGAATACGGTTCAGTACGCTCCGTGTTCCATGTGCATTCCTCAGCACGGCGACACTTCGGCGAACGGCAACCTGCTCCTGGAACTCGACGCGTTCGTGGGCCGCACGGCCGAACTGGCCGGGCTGGCGCGGGCGCTCGGCTCCTCGCGGCTCGTGACGGTCACGGGTGTGGGCGGGGTGGGCAAGTCGCGGCTGGCGGCGCACGCGGCCGCGCGGTCCGCCGCAGGTGACGGCGTGTGGCGCGTCGAGCTGGCGCCGGTGCGCGATCCGGAGTTCCTCGACCATGCCGTCATGGACGCGCTCGGACTGACGGACCACACCGCCCGGCTGCCGCGCGAGATCCTGCTCGGGCATCTCGCCGGGCGCGAACTCCTGCTGGTGCTCGACGGGTTCGAGCACCTCGTGGACGCGTGCGCCGAGCTCGTGACCGAGTTGCTGCGCCGGGCACCGGGCCTCAGGGTGCTCGCCGTGGGACGCAGACCGCTGGCCGTGGCGGGCGAGCGGGTGTTCTCGCTGGGGCCGCTCGGCGAGGACGAGGCGGCGCAGCTGTTCCTGGACCGGGCGGACCGGCAGGGGTTCGCATTGCGTGACGATCCGGACGTACGCGAGCTGTGCCGGCGCCTGGACGGCATCCCGCTGGCGGTCGAGCTGGCCGCGGGACGGCTGCGGGCCCTGTCCCCCGGGCAGCTCCTCGAGCGGCTCGACGACCGGTTCCGGCTGCTCACGGGCGGCGGGCGGGACGCTCCCCCAGGCTCTCGGCTTCGCTCGATCCCGGGGGGACCCCCATCCCGCCATCAGACGCTGCGCACGGCGATCGGCTGGAGCCATGAACTGTGCACGCCCGAGGAGCGGTTGCTGTGGTCACGGCTGTCCGTGTTCGCCGGGCGGTTCGACCTGGAGGCCGCCGAGTACGTGTGCAGCGGGGACGGTCTGCGCTCCGACGACGTCCTGGACGTCCTGACGGAGCTGCTCGCCCAGTGCGTGGTCACCCGCGAGGAGACCGCGACCGGCGTGCGCTACCGCATGCTGGACACGGTCCGGGCGTACGGCGCCGACTGGCTGGAGGCGACGGGCGACGACCTGCGGCTGCTGCGGCGGCACCGCGACTGGTACCTGGGCCTGGCCACCTGGTGCGAGCTGGACTGGTTCTCGCCGCGTCAGAACGAGGTGGCGGCGCGGATCGAGGCGGAGCTGCCGAATCTGCGCCGCGCCCTGGAGTACTGCCTGTCCGAGCCGGACGAGGTCCATCTGGGCCAGTACCTGGCGGGCTCGCTGTGGTTCCACTGGGCCGGCTGTGGGCGGTTGTCGGAGGGTCGGCACTGGCTGGAGCGCAGTGTCGGGCTGGAGTCGGAGCACGAGCAGCCGCGGCTGAAAGCGCTGTGGGTGCTGGGCTATGTGGGGATCCTGCAGGGCGACACGGTGCCCGCGCTGGCGGCGCTCCAGGAGTGCCGCGAGGAGGCGGAACGCACCGCGAACCCCACGGCGGTGGCGTACGCCGAGCACCGCACCGGCTGTCTCGCCCTGGTCAGTGACGACATGGCCCGCGCGGAGACGCTGCTGCGCTCGGCGCTGGCCCGCTATGAGGAGATCGGCGAGCTCAGCAGCAATGTGCTGATGTGCCAGGTCGAGCTGGCGATGACACGGGCGTTCCAGGGTGATCTGGTGGAGGCGGTGGAGCTGTGCAAGGACGTCCGCCAGGTCTGTGCCGAATCTGCGCCGCGCCCTGGAGTACTGCCTGTCCGAGCCGGACGAGGTCCATCTGGGCCAGTACCTGGCGGGCTCGCTGTGGTTCCACTGGGCCGGCTGTGGGCGGTTGTCGGAGGGTCGGCACTGGCTGGAGCGCAGTGTCGGGCTGGAGTCGGAGCACGAGCAGCCGCGGCTGAAAGCGCTGTGGGTGCTGGGCTATGTGGGGATCCTGCAGGGCGACACGGTGCCCGCGCTGGCGGCGCTCCAGGAGTGCCGCGAGGAGGCGGAACGCACCGCGAACCCCACGGCGGTGGCGTACGCCGAGCACCGCACCGGCTGTCTCGCCCTGGTCAGTGACGACATGGCCCGCGCGGAGACGCTGCTGCGCTCGGCGCTGGCCCGCTATGAGGAGATCGGCGAGCTCAGCAGCAATGTGCTGATGTGCCAGGTCGAGCTGGCGATGACACGGGCGTTCCAGGGTGATCTGGTGGAGGCGGTGGAGCTGTGCAAGGACGTCCGCCAGGTCTGTGAGGACCACGGCGAGCGCTGGGCCCGCGCGTACGCGCTGTATGTCCTGGCCTACGCGGCCTGGCGCGAGGACGACCCGGCGAGTGCCCGCGCACTGCTGACGGACTGCCTGTCCGGTGCCCACGCGTTCCACGACCTGCTCGGCTCGGTGCTGACGATCGAGCTGCTCGCCCTGGTCACGGCCACGGAGGGCGACCCGGCGGAGGCCGCTGTGCTGCAGGGCGCCGCCGCCGCGATGTGGCCGTCGGTGGGGCTGCCGCTGTTCGGTTCGGCGTACTACAACGCGCCGCACGAGCTGTGCAAGGCGATCGCCCGGGAGCAGCTGGGCGACGAGCGGTACGAGGAGTGCGTACGGCGGGGCGCGCGGCTCGGCCGGGACGCGGCCGTCGTCCGGGCGTTGGGGCGCTGCGCGGATCGCTCGCTGGACGCGGTACCGACGCCGCGCGGGCCGGTGCGGCATGCGACGGCGACCCTGGCCCTGGACACACAGCAGCCCGCCGCCTCGCCCACCCGGAAGGGCGGGGAGACGGCGGGCTGATGAGGTGCTGCTACGGCCTGCTGGTGATCAGCGGGCGTAGTACTCGACGACGAGCTGCTCGTCGCAGATCACCGGGATCTCCTTGCGGTTCGGCTCGCGGTCCAGGCGGAAGGCCAGGGCGCGGAGGTTCACCTGGAGGTAGCGCGGGGTCTCGCCGTCGGGGGCGAAGCCGCCCTCACGGGCGATCGAGAACAGGGTCTTCTCGCGGCTGCGCTCGCGGACCATCACGACGTCGTCGGGCTTGACGCGGAAGGAGGGCTTGTCGACCTTCTGGCCGTTGACCTCGATGTGGCCGTGGACGACCATCTGGCGGGCCTGGTAGATCGTGCGGGCGATGCCCGAACGCAGGACCAGCGCGTCGAGACGGCGCTCGAGCTCGATGACCAGGGCCTCACCGGTCTTGCCCTGGGTCTTGGCGGCACGCTCGTAGGCGCGGACGAGCTGGCGCTCGGACACGTCGTACTGCGCGCGCAGACGCTGCTTCTCGAGCAGACGGACCTTGTAGTCCGAGTTCTGCTTGCGGCCACGACCGTGCTCACCCGGCGGGTAGGGACGGGCCTCGAAGTACTTGACGGCCTTCGGGGTCAGCGCGATGCCGAGGGCACGCGACTTCTTGACCTTGGGGCGGGGCTGGTTCGCCACTTCTTTTCCTTTTCCTTTTCGGCTGCCTCAGGGTTACGGGAGGTCGCATCCGCAGCCGGGGAATCCCGACAGGTCCACGAGGGACTTGTCAGGCAGCCGTTCCCCTGTGCTGGGCACATACGTGCAGCACACGAACGGCCCACCGACCGCTCCCGGAACTCCGGGTGGTGGTGGGCTGCCCGCGACACCTACAACGGTGCGCGACGCTCCTGGATCAACAGATCCGGCTGGATGTCCCGCCTGAGGCGCCGACCGGAGCCGGACACGGGACGCAGCACTTCGGACGAGTCTACAGGCTGCTCAGGGCCGCTTGCGACCGAGGTGCTTCCTGGTCCACTCCACCGCGTCCGCGTAACGGGCCTCGGCGCCGTGCCGGGTGGGGGTGTAGTACTCGCGGTCCTGGATCGCGTCCGGGGCGTACTGCTGGGGGGCGATGCCCTCGGGCCGGTCGTGCGGATACACGTACCCCTGCGCGTGGCCGAGCTTGGCGGCGCCCTTGTAGTGCCCGTCGCGCAGATGCGGGGGCACGGGTCCGGCCAGTCCCTTGCGTACGTCGTCCAGGGCGGCGCCGATCGCCGTCGTCGCGGCGTTGGACTTGGGGGCCAGGGCGAGGGCGATGGTGGCGTGGCTGAGGGTGAGGGCGGCCTCGGGGAAGCCGATCATGGCGACGGCCTGGGCGGCGGCGACGGCGATCGGCAGGGCGTTCGGATCGGCGAGGCCGATGTCCTCGCTGGCGGAGATCATCAGGCGGCGGGCGATGAAGCGGGGGTCCTCGCCGGCCTCGATCATCCGGGCCAGGTAGTGCAGGGCCGCGTCGACGTCGGAGCCGCGGATGGACTTGATGAGGGCGCTGGCCACGTCGTAGTGCTGGTCGCCGTCCCGGTCGTACTTCACGGCGGCCCGGTCGACGGTCTCCTCGAGCGTCTGGAGGCCGACCTCGGTCTCGCCCTTGTCGAGGGCAGCCCCGGCGGCGGCCTCCAAGGCGGTCAGGGCGCGGCGCGCGTCGCCGCCGGCGATGCGCAGCAGGTGGTTCTCGGTGTCCTCGGGGAGGGTGACGGCGTCCTTGAGTCCGCGCTCGTCGCTCACCGCACGGCGGACGAGGCTGCGCAGGTCGTCGTCGGTGAGGGGTTCGAGGGTGAGGAGGAGGGAGCGGGACAGCAGCGGGGAGATGATCGAGAAGTACGGGTTCTCGGTGGTCGCCGCGATCAGGGTCACCCAGCGGTTCTCGACGGCCGGGAGCAGGGAGTCCTGCTGGGCCTTGCTGAAGCGGTGGATCTCGTCGAGGAAGAGGACGGTCTCCTTGCCGTAGCCGCCGGTGGCGCGGCGGGCTCCGTCGATGACCGCGCGGACTTCCTTGACGCCGGCGGTGATCGCGGACAGCTCCACGAAGCGCTTGTTGGTGGCCTTGGAGACGACGTAGGCCAGGGTGGTCTTGCCGGTGCCGGGCGGGCCCCAGAGGATCACCGAGGAGGGTCCGGCGGGGCCGCCCGAGCCCTCGCCGACCAGTCTGCGCAGGGGCGAGCCCGGCTTCAGCAGGTGCTGCTGGCCCACGACCTCGTCGAGGGTGCGCGGGCGCATCCGGACCGCCAGGGGGCTGCTGGACGGGTCCTTCTCCTGGCGGTCTTCCGCCGCGGCGGTGAACAGGTCGGGCTCCACGTCCAAAACCCTATGTCACCGCACTGACAATCCCGTCGGGGCCGTCGGAGAGCCCAGGTGCCCGGGCGGTCAGCTGGTCCAGAAGTCCCACCAGCGGGTCAGGATCAGCATGCCGATGATGCCGATGTGCAGCACCGGCATGACCCAGGTGAACTCGCCGAAGAAGCTCTTCAGCCAGCGCGGAGCGGGCAGGAAGCCGTTGCGGATGTTGAACGAGGTCACGTACCAGAACATGATGATCGTCGCGACCCAGGCCAGGCAGCACCACAGGCACAGCGCGTTGATGCGGTACAGGGACTGGAACATCAGCCAGGCGCAGAATCCGGCGCCGAAGAGGGTGCCGGCGTTGAAGGTGAGCCAGTACCAGCGCGGGAAGCGGGCGCGGCCGAGCAGGCTCATGCCGACGGCGATGACGATGCCGTAGGCGACGAGGCCGAGCATCGGGTTGGGGAAGCCGAAGGCCGAGGCCTGGTCGCTCTCCATGACGCTGCCGCAGGAGACGACGGGGTTCAGACTGCAGCCGGGCGTGAAGCTCTTGCCCTCGACCTTGGCCTCGAGCAGCTTGAACTTGTCGATCGTGATGACCCATGCCGCGAGCAGTCCCGCGGCGCCGGTGATCACCAGCAACAGGGCGAACGCACGGCTGCCGCCCACCGACCGCGGCGCGGCCTCGGCGCGCTCCGGCTCGGGTTCCGTGGAGACGTCCTTCACTGTCGTCTTGCTCATCACGCCGTTCCGTCACTTGAGAGTCGGACCTTCCCCGGACAGGAGTCATTGTGCCGTACCGAGGCGCGTGTCCACCGTTCGGTGGACGTAAGGAAGTACGTGCGGTCGTCCCGGAGCGTTCGGTTCCGGACGAGGCTCGGCGGCATGACAACACACGCGAACGGACTCGCGGTGGACGTACGGGGGCTGCGCAAGCAGTACGGCGACGTGACCGCGGTCGACGGCATCGATCTCGGTATCCGCAGGGGTGAGGTGTTCGGCCTGCTGGGGCCCAACGGGGCGGGCAAGAGCACGACGGTGGAGATCCTCCAGGGCAACCGTGACCGGGACGCGGGCGAGGTGTCCGTCCTCGGGTCGGATCCGGCGCACGGCACGCGCGCGTGGCGCTCACGTGTCGGAATCGTCTGGCAGGACGAATCCGCGCCCGCTGAGTTGACGGTCCGCGAGACCGTACGGCACTTCGCCCGCTACTACCCGAGGCCCCGGGACCCGGAGGAGGTCATCGGCCTGGTGGGTCTGGAGGCCAAGGCGGGCAGCCGGATCAAGGCGCTGTCCGGCGGGCAGCGCCGACGGCTCGACGTGGCCCTCGGGGTGATCGGCGGTCCCGAGCTACTGCTTCTGGACGAGCCGACGACCGGCTTCGACCCCGCGGCGCGGCGCCAGTTCTGGGACCTGATCCGCAAGCTGTCCGCCGAGGGCACGACCATCGTGCTGACCACGCACTACCTGGAGGAGGCGGAAGCCCTCGCGGACCGGCTGGCGATCATCGCCCAGGGGCAGGTCGTCGCCGAGGGCGAACCGGCCGGCCTGCGGGAGCGGTACGGCACGGGCGCCACCGTCGAGTGGACCGACCCGGACGGCACCCCGCGCGCGGAGCGCACGGACACACCGACCAGGACGGTCGGCACGCTCATGCGCCGCTTCGAGGGCGAGATCCCCGGGCTGCGCGTGCGCCGCCCCACCCTGGAGGACGTCTACCTCCGCCTGACCGGACAGGAGGACGCGCGATGACCACGACCGCCGTACGACCGCGGGCGGACGCCCTGGCCGAGAGGCTGCCCGGCGCCTGGGGCATCGGTCTCCAGCGGGGCGCCCTGGAACTGCGGCAGTTCTTCCGGCAACGCGACCACGTGGTGTTCACCTTCGCCTTCCCGGTGGTGTTCCTGTTCCTGTTCGCGTCGATCTTCCGCGACGACGTGCGAGGCGCGGGCATCAACGCCTCGCAGCTGTACGTCCCGGCGATGATGGCCGCCGGCATCATGTCGACGAGTTTCCAGTCCCTCGGCATCTCGATCGCGATCGAGCGGGACGAGAAGGTGCTGCGTCGGCTGCGCGGCACGCCGATGCCGCCGGCGTCGTACTTCCTCGGCAAGATCTGGTTGGTTCTGGTCACCGGTCTGCTGGAGACGGCGATCCTGCTGCTCGTCGGCACCGCCTTCTACGACATCGACCTGCCCTCGGACACGGGCCGGTGGTTCGACTTCGCCTGGATCTTCGTGCTCGGGCTGACGGCGTGCGCACTGCTCGGCATCGCGATCAGCTCGGTCCCGAAGACCGGCAAGAGCGCGACCTCCGTGGTCGTACTTCCGTTCCTGGTGTTGCAGTTCATCTCCGGGGTGTACATCGCGATCGACACCATCCCGGACTGGATGCTGAACATCGGGGCGCTGTTCCCGCTGAAGTGGATGTGCCAGGGCCTGCGCGGGGTGTTCCTGCCGGAGTCGGCACAGGTTCTGGAACAGGCCGGAGGCTGGGAGTTCGGGCGGATCGCCCTGGTGCTGGGGGCGTGGTGCGTCGGAGGATTGCTGCTGTGTCTGCTGACCTTCCGGTGGAAGAACCGGCGCGACGGGTGACCCTTCCCGACGAGGTCGTCGGCGCCTACACCTGGACGCGGTCGTTCCGGATCTGGGACATCTACTTCGCGCTCATCTGGCTGGCCACCCTGGTGTTCGTGCTCGGCGCGGGGCCCCCGGGGTGGCCGGTCCGCATCACCGCGGCGGCGCTGCTGGTCCCCCTGATCCCCCTGTTCGTGTGGGTGGGCCGGCCCATCCTGCGGGGCGATCCGCCCGAGGAGCGGCAGGCCCTCGGCTACCTCGTGGCGGCGATGGCGCTGTTCCTGCCGTCGGCGATCCTGGTCGGCGAGACCCGGCTGATGACCTTCGCGCTGGTTCCCCAGTGCTTCATGTCGTTGCGGATGCGGCAGGCGCTGGTGGCGGTGGCCGTCATCAATCTCGCGCCCGTCGCCGGCTGGGCCCTGCTGTGGTGGCCGAGTGACCAGGAGGTCTTCTTCAACGGGCTGTTCGCCGTGGTCACCCTCGTCTTCTCGCTGGCCGTCGGCACCTGGGTCATCCGGATCATCGAGCAGAGCCAGGAGCGGGCCGAACTGATCGCGAAGCTGGACTCGAGCCGTCACGAGATCTCCCGGCTGTCGGCCGCGCACGGCGCCCTGGCCGAGCGGGAGCGGATGGCGCGGGAGATCCACGACACGCTCGCGCAGGGCTTCACCAGTCTGCTGATGCTGGTCCAGGCCGTCGAGGCGGAGCTCGACCACGACGTGTCCCAGGCCCGCCGGCATCTGGCGCTGATGGACGAGACGGCCCGGCTGAACCTCGCCGAGGCCCGTGCCCTGGTCGCCGGGGGCGCGCCCGCCGACCTGGCCGGCGCCTCCCTGCCGGACGCGCTGCGCAGACTGGCCGCCCGCCACGAGGCGACGCTGGAGGTGACCGGCCCCGTACGTGCCCTCCCCGCCGGCCCCGAGGTCGTCGCCCTGCGCGCCTGCCAGGAGGCACTGGCCAACGCCCGCAAGCACGCCGGGAGTTCGGCGGTCGCCGTGACGGTGGCGTACGCCGACGACTCGCTGACCGTCTCCGTACGGGACGACGGCTGCGGCTTCGAACCGACCGCCGTCGACACCGCTGCCGGCGGCTACGGCCTGACGGGGCTGCGGGCCCGGGCCACCGAGGTCGGCGGAACGGCCCAGGTGCGCAGCGCCCCCGGCGACGGCACGACGGTGACCGTCCGCCTGCCCCTACCGTCCCCGAGGAGTTCATCGTGATCCGGATCATCCTGGCCGACGACCATCCCGTCGTACGGGAGGGACTGCGGGCGATGCTCAGCGCGGAACCGGACCTGGAGGTGATCGCCGACGCGTCCAGCGGGCCGCAGGCGGAGGCGCTGGCCGCCGAGTTGCGGCCCGACATCGTGCTGATGGACCTGCGGATGCCGGGCGGAGGGGGCGTCGACTCCATCGTGCGGATGAGCGAGGCCGGGCTGCCGTGCCGGGTGATCGTCCTGACGACCTACGAGACGGACCGGGACATCCTGCGGGCGGTGGAGGCCGGAGCGGCGGGTTACCTGCTGAAGGATCTGCCACGGGGAGAACTCGCGGAGTCGGTACGGGCCGCCGCTCGCGGCGAGACAGTGCTGGCGCCGTCGGTGGCGGCACGGCTGGTGGACCAGCTGCGGACGAAGCCGGATCGACCGCGGTTGTCGGAGCGGGAGACGGCGGTGCTGCGGCTGGTGGCCGAGGGCTGCACGAACGCCGAGATCGGCCGCCGGCTGTTCATCGGTGAGTCAACGGTGAAGACCCACCTGCTACGGGCCTTCGGCAAGCTGGGGGTGGACGACCGGACAGCGGCGGTGACGAGCGCGATGCGATACGGCTTGCTGGACTGAACCCAGCCCGTCCGGCGTTTGAGGACGAGGCCCTTCGGGCCGAAGCGGGGGCCTGGGGGCGGCAGCCCCCAGGGACGGGACGGGAAGGGGCGGCGGGGGCGAAGAAACACCCCCTCTCACCCCTCCCCCCTCAGCCCAGCCTCGACTCCAGTTCCGCCACGATCTCGTTGACCCCGACCGCCGTCTGCTCCCCGGACTCCATGTCCTTGAGCTGGACGACACCCTCGACGAGGTCACGCTCACCGGCGACGATCGTGTAACGGGCGCCACTGCGGTTGGCGTTCTTCATCGCGCCCTTCAGCCCCTTGGCGCCGTAGGAGAAGTCGGCCGCGATACCCACCTTGCGCAGCTCGGTGACCTTGGCGAACAGCACCCGGCGGGCATCCTCGCCGAGCGGAACCGCGAACACGCTGGTGGTGGAAGGCAGTTCGAGCTCGACGCCCTCCGCCTCCAGGGCGAGGACCGTACGGTCGACGCCCAGCGCCCAGCCGACGGACGGCAGCGCGGGACCGCCGATCATCTCGGACAGACCGTCGTAGCGACCGCCGCCGCCCACCGCGGACTGGGAACCCAGGCCGTCGTGGACGAACTCGAACGTGGTGCGGGTGTAGTAGTCCAGGCCGCGCACCAGCTTCGGGTCGTCCTCGAAGGAGACGCCCGCCGCGGTGATCAGCTCGCGCACCTCCTCGTGGTACGCCTTGCAGGCGTCGCAGAGGTAGTCGCGCAGCAGCGGGGCGTCGGTCAGCTGCTTCTGGACGTCGGGACGCTTGTCGTCGAGGACGCGCAGCGGGTTGATGTCCGCTCGGCGCAGGGTGTCCTCGTCGAGGTCCAGGCCGCGCAGGAAGTCCTGCAGGGCGGCCCGGTACACCGGACGGCACTCCTTGTCGCCCAGGCTGTTCAGCAGGATCCGGAAGTTCCTGAGCCCCAGCGAGCGGTACGCCTGGTCCGCCAGGATGATCAGCTCGGCGTCCAGCGCCGGGTCCTCCGCACCGATCGCCTCGGCGCCGACCTGGGAGAAGTGGCGGTAACGGCCCTTCTGGGGACGCTCGTAGCGGTAGTACGAGCCGGAGTACCAGAGCTTGACGGGGAGGTTGCCCGTTTTGTGGAGGTTGGCCTCCAGGGCGGCCCGCAGGACGGACGCCGTGCCCTCGGGGCGCAGGGCGAGCTGGTCGCCGCCCTTGGTCTCGAAGGCGTACATCTCCTTCGTCACGATGTCGGTCGACTCACCCACACCGCGCGCGAACAGTTCGACGTTCTCGAAGCCGGGCGTCTCGATGTAGCCGTAGCCGGAGGTGCGCAGGGGCGCGGCGATCGCCTCGCGGACGGCCAGGAACCTGGCGCTGTCCGGCGGGATCAGGTCGTACGTGCCCTTGGGGGCCTTGAAGGTGCTCACGGAAGGTCTCGTCACATTCCTCGTCGGGGAGCGGCGTTGGAATCCGCACCGCGATCTTGGCGGCCTGCGGCCACTTGCCGCAGATACGGGTTGGTGGCGCGCTCCTGGCCGATGGTCGTCTGGGGGCCGTGGCCCGACAGCACCACGGTCGAGTCCTCGAGCGGCAGGCACACGCGGGCCAGCGAGTCGAGCATCTCGGCCATGTCACCGCCGGGCAGGTCGGTGCGTCCGATGGAGCCGGCGAAGAGCAGATCGCCCGAGAAGAAGACCGACGGGATGTCGGCCGTCTCGGGCATCCGGAAGGTCACCGACCCCTTGGTATGGCCGGGCGCGTGGGCGACGGACAGTTCCATGCCCGCCAGCTCCAGCTTCACGCCGTCGGTCAGTTCGCGGACGTCGTCCGGCTCCCCCACGGTCAGCTCGCCCATCAGCTGCGTCCCGATGGAGCGGCCGAGACCCATCGACGGGTCGGTCATCATGTACCGGTCCTCGGGGTGGATCCACGCCGGTACGCCGTGCGCCCCGCACACCGGGACGACCGAGGCCACGTGATCGATGTGGCCGTGGGTGAGGACGACGGCGACGGGCTTGAGCCGATGCTTCTTCAGCGTCTCCTCGACTCCCTGGGCGGCCTGGTGGCCCGGGTCGATGATCACGCACTCCTCACCGGCGGCGGGGGCGACGAGATAACAGTTCGTCCCCCAGGCCCCGGCGGGGAACCCGGCAATGAGCACGATCGTCCTTCGTTTGTGTCGATACGGGTGGGCTGCTCGGCGACTGCGCCTGTGGTCAGAGCCTACCGGCGCTGCCGATTCCTCAGCGAACCCATATACGGTACGGGGCACACGCACGCGGTCGGCTCACAAGACGCACGCGTCCCAGAGGCGTACGAGACGCATGAGGAGAGAATCCGGTGGTCACCCAGGAACAGCGGAAGCGGCAGCTCGCGCGGGAGAAGTTCTTGCGGCAGCAGCAGCGGCGCACGTCCGCGCGACGCAAGGCGCGCATGCGCAACTCGGTGATCGCGTCGGTGCTCGGCGTGGTCGTGATCGGCAGCGTCGCGCTGTACACGACCGGCGCCCTCAAGGACGACGACAAGACCAACGCGAGCTCCGAGACGACCCCGAGCGCGGAGGCGACCAGCAAGGCGCCGGACCCGTGCGAGAAGGCCGCCGCGGGCAAGGTCAAGACGGCGACCTGGAAGAAGGAGCCGGCGGTCACCATCGACAAGTCGGCGAAGTACACGATGAAGCTGGCGACGACGTGCGGTGAGATAGACATCGCGATGAAGACGTCGGCGGCCCCGCACACCGTGAACTCGTTCAGCTTCCTCGCCGGCAAGGGCTACTTCGACCACACCAAGTGCCACCGGCTCACCACCAGCGGCATCTACGTGCTGCAGTGCGGCGACCCGACCGGCTCCGGCAGCGGCGGCCCCGGCTACACGATCCCGGACGAGAACCTGAAGGACAAAAGCCTGAAGGACAACATCTATCCGGCGGGCACGGTCGCGATGGCGAACACCGGCCAGGCGCACACCGGCGGCAGCCAGTTCTTCCTGGTCTACCAGGACAGCCAGTTGCCGCCCAGCTACACACCGTTCGGCACGATTTCGGAGGCCGGCATGAAGGTGCTGAAGAAGATCGCGGGCGCGGGCGAGAGCACCGGAGCGGGCGACGGAGCGCCCAATGCAACGGTCGTCATCAACAAGGCAACCGTCACCAAATCCTGACCGCCAACTGCGTAATTTCGGTCGCGCGGGATGCGGACAGGCAACCCGCCGGTCGCCTATGTTGGCCGTGACGAAACTGTGGACGATGCTCGGGGGCGCTGAGGCTCCTTGCAGGCATCATGTGGAGGAGGCGCTGTGAGCAGCGACCCGTGGGGCCGCGTCGACGAGACGGGGACCGTGTACGTGCGTACGGCCGACGGCGAGCAGGTCGTCGGTTCCTGGCAGGCCGGCTCTCCTGACGAGGCGCTGGCCTACTTCGAGCGCAAGTACGAGGGCCTGGTTGTCGAGATCGGCCTCCTCGAGAAGCGAGTGAAGACCACCGACCTGTCGGCGAAGGACGCGCAGGCCGCGATCGACCACATCCGCGAGCAGGTCGACGCCCACCACGCGGTCGGCGACCTGGACGCCCTGCGGGTCCGGCTGGACAAGCTCGTGGAGACCGTCGAGAAGCGGCGCGAGGAGCGCAAGCAGCAGCGTGCCAAGCAGTCCGACGAGGCGCGTCACGCCAAGGAGGCGCTGGTCACCGAGGCGGAGGAGCTGGCGCAGTCGGACCAGTGGCGGGCGGCCGGTGAGCGGCTGCGCGCGCTGGTGGACACCTGGAAGGGCCTGCCGCGCCTGGACCGCAAGTCGGACGACGAGCTGTGGCACCGCTTCTCGCACGCGCGCTCGGCGTTCTCCAAGCGCCGCAAGGCACACTTCGCGTCGCTGGACGCGCAGCGCGAGGAGGCCCGCAGGACCAAGGAGCGCCTGGTCGGCGAGGCCGAGGCGCTGTCCGGTTCAACGGACTGGGGTCCGACGGCCGCGCGCTACCGCGAGCTGATGGCGGAGTGGAAGGCCGCGGGCCGTGCCCAGCGCGAGCACGAGGACGACCTGTGGAACCGCTTCCGCGGCGCCCAGGACGTCTTCTTCGCCGCCCGCAGCTCGGTCTTCGCCGAGCGGGACGCCGAGCAGTCGGAGAACCTGAAGCTGAAGGAGGAGCTGGCCGAGGAGGCCGAGAAGCTCCTGCCGATCGGCGACCTGAAGAGCGCCCGCGCCGCCTTCCGCTCGCTCAACGAGCGCTGGGAGGCCATCGGCCACGTCCCGCGTGACGCACGGCCGAAGGTCGAGGGCCGGATGCACGCGGTCGAGCGGGCCCTGCAGGAGGCCGAGGAGACCGAGTGGCGCCGGACGAACCCGGAGGCACGCGCGCGTGCCGAGGGTCTGACCGGTCAGCTCCAGGCCGCGGTCGACAAGCTGAGGGGCCAGATCGAGCAGGCCCGGACCCAGGGCAACAACGCCAGGGCCGACAAGCTCGAGAAGGAGCTGGCGGGCCGCGAGGCTCTGCTGGAGCAGGCTCTGAAGGGGCTCCAGGAGTTCGGCGGCTGAGCCTTTAAGAGGCGGCTGAGCCGTTAAGAGGGGCTCCCGTACCTTGCCGGTACGGGAGCCCCTCTGCGTATGCGGCGCTTGTGCTACCTGCTGCGCGCTGACGTCACCCGGTACACGTCGTACACGCCCTCGACTCCCCTGACCGCCTTCAGAACGTGCCCGAGGTGCTTCGGGTCGCCCATCTCGAAGGTGAAGCGGGACGTGGCGACGCGGTCGCGGGAGGTCTGGACGGCCGCGGAGAGGATGTTGACGTGCTGGTCGGACAGGACGCGCGTGACGTCCGACAGGAGCCGGGAGCGGTCCAGTGCCTCGACCTGGATGGCGACCAGGAAGACCGAGGACTGGGTGGGTGCCCACTCGACCTCGAGGATGCGCTCGGGCTCGCGGGACAGTGAGTCCACGTTCACGCAGTCGCTGCGGTGAACCGATACGCCACTACCGCGTGTGACGAAGCCTATGATCGGGTCGCCGGGGACGGGCGTACAACAGCGGGCGAGTTTGACCCACACGTCGTCGACGCCCTTGACCACGACACCCGGGTCGGTGCTGGTGCGGCGCTTGCGGCCGCGACCGCGGGACGGCGGAACCGACTCGTCGATCTCCTCGGTGGCCGCTTCCTCGCCGCCGAGCGCCTGGACGAGCTTCTGCACCACGTTCTGCGCGGAGACATGCCCCTCACCGATCGCCGCGTACAGCGCGGAGATGTCCGGGTAGCGCATCTCGTGGGCCAGCGTCACCAGGGAGTCGCCGGTCAGGATGCGCTGGATCGGCAGGTTCTGTTTGCGCATCGCGCGGACGATGGCGTCCTTGCCCTGCTCGATCGCCTCGTCGCGCCGCTCCTTGGAGAACCACGCCCGGATCTTGTTGCGGGCGCGCGGCGACTTCACGAAGTTCAGCCAGTCGCGGGACGGTCCGGCCCCGGCCGCCTTGGACGTGAAGACCTCCACCAGGTCGCCGTTGTCCAGGGTCGATTCCAGCGGTACGAGGCGTCCGTTGACGCGGGCTCCTATGGTGCGGTGACCCACCTCGGTGTGCACCGCGTACGAGAAGTCCACGGGCGTGGCACCCGCCGGCAGCGCTATCACGTCGCCCTTGGGGGTGAAGACGAAGACCTCGTTGCGCGACAGGTCGAAGCGCAGGGACTCCAGGAACTCGCCGGGGTCCTCGGTCTCCTTCTGCCAGTCGAGGAGCTGGCGCAGCCACGCCATGTCGTTGAGGTGGTCGTCCTTGCCGGTGGTCCTCGGCTGGTCCGAACGCACCTTGGAGGCGCCGGCGACGGCCTCCTGCTTGTACTTCCAGTGCGCGGCGATGCCGTACTCGGCGCGGCGGTGCATGTCGAACGTACGGATCTGGAGTTCGACCGGCTTGCCGTTGGGTCCGATGACCGTCGTGTGCAGCGACTGGTACATGTTGAACTTGGGCATCGCGATGTAGTCCTTGAACCGCCCCGGAACCGGGTTCCAGCGGGCGTGCACGGTGCCCAGCGCCGCGTAGCAGTCTCGGACGGTGTCCACCAGGACGCGGATGCCCACCAGGTCGTAGATCTCCGCGAAGTCACGGCCGCGGACGATCATCTTCTGGTAGACGCTGTAGTAGTGCTTCGGGCGGCCGGTGACGGTCGCCTTGATGCGGGCGGCGCGCAGGTCGGACTGCACCTCGTCGGTCACTATGGCGAGGTACTCGTCGCGCTTGGGGGCGCGCTCGGCGACGAGGCGGACGATCTCGTCGTACATCTTGGGGTAGAGGATCGCGAAGGCGAGGTCCTCCAGCTCCCACTTGATGGTGTTCATGCCCAGCCGGTGGGCGAGCGGCGCGTAGATCTCGAGGGTCTCGCGCGCCTTCTTCTCCTGCTTCTCGCGCTTGAGGTAGCGCATGGTGCGCATGTTGTGCAGGCGGTCGGCGAGCTTGATGACCAGGACGCGCGGGTCCTTGGCCATCGCCACGACCATCTTGCGCACGGTCTCGGCCTGCGCGGCCTCGCCGAACTTGACCTTGTCCAGCTTGGTGACGCCGTCCACGAGGAGGGCGACGGAGTCGCCGAAGTCGCGGCGCAGCTGGTCGAGGCCGTACTCGGTGTCCTCGACGGTGTCGTGCAGGAGCCCGGCCATGAGGGTGGCGGGGTCCATGCCGAGCTCGGCGAGGATGGTGGTCACCGCGAGCGGGTGCGTGATGTACGGGTCGCCGCTCTTGCGCTTCTGGCCGCGGTGCCAGCGCTCGGCGACCTGGTAGGCCTGCTCGATCTGCCGGAGCGTGGCCGTCTCGATCTTGGGGTCGTTGCTGCGGACTATCCGCAGCAGCGGCTCGAGGACCGGGTTGTACGGATTGGAGCGCTGCACACCGAGACGGGCGAGGCGGGCGCGGACGCGGTTGGAGGAGCCGGTGCGGGCGGGCTGGCCCGCGGTGGGGCGGACCGCCGGCGAGTTGGTGGGCCGCTGTGCCGGAGCCGGAGGGGCGGGCGGGACGGGCTTGGGGCGCGTCTGCTCGGCCGACTTGTCGACGGGCCCGGACTGGGCGTGCTCGACCGGCCCGCGGGGGTCGTTCTTCGCGTTGTTCGCATGCGGCGCGGGCTTCGCCGTGGCGTCCGAGGCGGACTCGGGCTTGGCGGCGGTGAGTGGCTGGGCCTCGTCTGGCAAGAGGGCTCCTCGTGCGCGATCCGGGTCCCCCGGTCAGGCTCCGGACACCCCATGGTAGCGATCCTTTGCCTGAGGATCGCCTTCAGGCCACTGTGAGGACCGTCAACCGGAGAAACACGAGAGGCGGGCGCCGGATTCCTCCGGGCCCGCCTTCGCGGTGTCGGCACGTGATGCGCGCCTTGTGTACCGGTGCTCAGACCTTGAGCAGCGCCTCCAGCGGGGCGCCGGCGAGGGCCGGCTCCAGGCGGGCGCGGCCGCCGAGGAAGCCCAGCTCCATCAGTACGGCGAGGCCCGCGACCTCGGCGCCCGCCCGGCGGATGAGCTGGATCGACGCCTCGGCGGTGCCGCCGGTGGCGAGGACGTCGTCGATGACCAGGACGCGGTCGCCCGCGCTCAGGTCCTCGGCGTGTACCTCGATCTCGGCGGAGCCGTACTCCAGGTCGTACGCCTGGCTGAGGGTCGCTCCGGGGAGCTTGCCCGCCTTGCGCACGGGGATGAAGCCGAGCCCGGCGCGAACGGCGACGGGGGCGCCGAGGATGAAGCCGCGGGCCTCCAGGCCGACGATCTTCGTGGCGCCGGTATCCGTGGCCAGAGCGGCGAGGGCGTCGGTGAGTGCGGTGAACGCCGCCGGATCCGCCAGGAGCGGGGTGATGTCCTTGAACATCACGCCCGGCTCCGGGTAGTCCGGCACATCACGGATGCGGCTGAGCAGCAGTGCCGTGATGTCGGTGAGCTCGGTCATCGGCGCTTCCCGGAGGGTCGGCCGCGGCCCCGGTTGCGGGACGCGGGCTGGGTGCGCGGGCCCACGACCGCCGGCGCCGCGTCCTCCGGCTCGTCGTCGAACGGCTCGTCGACGGCCTCGTTCTCCGGCGGCTCGCCCTTGGCGGCGGCCTGCGCGCGCTTGGCGAGCACGCGCTTCTTGAGGGCCTTCATCTGCGGCTCGCGCTCCTTGAGGTCGGCGACGAGCGGCGTGGCGATGAAGATCGAGGAGTACGCACCGGCCGCGAGGCCGACGAACAGCGACAGCGAGATGTCGTTGAGCATGCCGGCGCCGAGGACACCGCCACCGATGAACAGCAGGGCGGCCACCGGAAGCAGCGCGACCACCGTGGTGTTGACGGACCGGACCAGGGTGCTGTTGATCGAGCGGTTGGCGATGTCGCTGTACGTCCAGCGGGTCTGTTTGGTGATGTCCTTCGTCTGCTCCTTGAGGCTGTCGAAGACGACGACCGTGTCGTAGAGCGAGTAACCAAGAATGGTCAGCAGACCGATCACCGTGCCCGGTGTGACCTCGAAGCCGACGAGGGCGTAGATGCCGACCGTGATGGTGATGTCGTGGATCAGCGCGACGAACGCGGCGAGTGCCATGCGCCACTCGAAGGCGATCGCCAGATAGATCACGACCAGGACGAGGAAGATGCCGAGGCCCTGCCAGGCCTTGTTGGCGACCTGATCACCCCAGCTGGGGCCGACCAGGTCGGCGTTGATCTGCTCGCTGTCGACCTTGAGGTCCTTGGCGAGCTCCTGCTTGATCTGGCCGGACGTGTCGGTGTCGATGCCCGCGATCTGGATGCGCAGGCTGCCGTCGCCGAGCTTCTGGACGATCGCGTCGTGCCCGGAGGCCTCTTCCGCGTACGTCTCCGCCTGCGACACCGAGACACTGGTGTTCTTCGGGGTGGTGAAGACGGCACCGCCCTCGAACTCGATGCCCATGTTCAGGCCGCGCACCGCCAGGCCGACGATGGCCGTGATGGTGATCAGGATCGAGAGGCCGTACCAGAGCTTGCGGTTGCCGACGAAGTCGTAGCCGACCTCGCCACGGTGCAGTCGGGCGCCGAGGTTGCCGAGCTTCGACATCTCACGCCTCCTTCGGGTCGACAGGGCCGGCGACAGGCTGGACGGGACGGCGGGTGCGGCGCAGCGGGGGCTTGGCGCCCAGTCGCTTGGGGTCGAGGCCGGACCAGCTGTGGCCGCTCGAGAAGAACTTGCTGCGCGAGACGAGCGTCAGCAGCGGCTTGGTGAACAGGAAGACGACCACCACATCGAGGAGGGTGGTCAGGCCGAGCGTGAACGCGAAGCCCTGGACCTTGCCGACGGTGACGATGAAGAGCACCGCCGCGGCGAGGAACGACACGAAGTCGGAGACCAGGATGGTGCGCCGGGCGCGCGGCCAGGCCCGTTCGACGGCGGGACGCAGTGTGCGGCCCTCGCGGATCTCGTCCCGGACGCGTTCGAAGTACACGATGAACGAGTCCGCTGTGATGCCGATCGCGACGATGGCACCACACACGGCCGGGAGGTTGAGCGCGAAGCCGATGCCCGGGCCGAGCAGCGCCATGATCACGTAGGTGAGGGCCGCGGAGACCAGCAGCGAGGCGACGGCGATGAGGGCCAGGCCGCGGTAGTAGGCCACCAGGTAGATGACGACCAGGGCGAGGCCGATGGCTCCGGCGATCAGACCGGCCTTCAGCTGCTCGCCACCGAGCGCGGCGGTCACCGTGGTGACGCTGTCCTCCTTGAAGGTCAGCGGCAGGGCGCCGTACGACAGCATGTTGGCGAGGCTCTGGGCCGACTCCTGGTTGAAGTTGCCGGAGATCTCCGCGCTGCCGCCGGTCAGCGCCTGGCTGACGTACGGGTCGGAGACGACGTCGCCGTCCAGGACGATCGCGAACTGGTTCTGCGGGGACTGGTTCTGGGCCAGCTTGCCCGTGATGTCGGCGAACTTCTTGGCGCCGCCGTCGGTGAAGTCCATGGTGACGGTCCAGCCGGCGCCGGTCGTCGTGTTGAGGACGGCCTGCGCCTTGTCCACGTCGGTGCCGTCGACCGCGGCCGGGCCCAGGATGTACTTCTGCCACTGGCCCTGCGAGTTCTGGCCGCAGGCCACGGTGGAGTCAGTGGGCTTGGCGCCGTCACCGGCCTTGGCACGGGCCGCCGCGTCGGTGCAGTCGAGTGCGGCGTACTGGGCCTCGAGTTGGCCGGCCGCCGCGCTGGCATCGCTGCTGCTCGCGGACGGGGAGGGGGAGGCACTCGCGGAGGCCGAGGCGCTCGCCGACGGCGTGGGGTCGGCCTTCAGGGCGTCGGTGAGCGCGCGGCCCTGCGAGGTGGACGTCGCCGACGGGGTGGTGGAGCTGGAGGGAGAGGACGACGAGGTCGCCTTGTCCGTGGCCTTGTCGCTGCCCGACGCGCTGCTGGAGGCGCTCGGCGACGGGCTGGCCGTCGCGGCGGCGCCCGAGACCTCGGTGGCCAGGACCGGCCGGAAGTACAGCTTGGCGGTGGTGCCGACCTGCTTCTGGGCCTCCTCGGAGTTCGTACCCTTGGGGATGTTGACGATGATGTTCTGCTCGCCCTGGGTCTGAACCTCGGCCTCCGAGACGCCAAGACCATTGACACGGCGGTTCATGATGTCGACCGCGGTGTCCATGTTGGTCTTGTTGATCGCGGATTCCTGGCCGGCCTCGGGGACCGCCCGGAGCGTGATGCTCGTACCACCGGCAAGGTCGATGCCGAGACGCGGAGTGGTGTGCCCGGAGAGGAACATTCCTCCGGTGAGCGCCACGATGGCGATCAGGATGAGGGCCAGCGAGCGCCATGGCTTGCTCTGGGCACTCGCGCTCCGGCCCTTCTTAGGTGCTGCCACCTTCTCGTACTCCCTCTCGGGCCGCCTCGCGCCGGATCGGCGGGCGGGCGGCCATGACATGGTGTCGGGATCCCGTGCGAGCTGTGCACGTTCCGGGGCGCGCGGAGGCGGCCCACGCGCCCGGGAGTGCGGTTACTTCGCCTCGGAGTCGCCGTCGGTCTTCTTCGGCTCCTCGTCCGTCTTCGCCTCGGCAGCCTCGGCATCGGCCTCGGTGTCGGCCGTCGTGTCGGCCGGGGTCTCGGCGGGCTCCTCGGCCGTGTCCTTCTTGCCGAGGTCGACGGACTTGTCGTCGGAAGCGGCGGCAGTGTCGGCGGCGGGCTCGTCGGTCTCGGTGAGGGAGGAGGCGTCGTCCGGGACGACGTCGGAGTCGGACTTCAGGTCGTGCTCGACGCCGTGGACGATGCGGTTGTACTCGTCGTCCGAGAGGACGGCGCCGATGGCGTTCTTCGCGAAGAGAAGATCGACGCCCGGACCGGCGTCGACGAGGACCGTGTCCTCATTGACTTCCTTGACCGTCGCGTACATGCCCCCGATGGTGCGGACGCCGCTGCCGGGCTGGATGTCGTTCCGCATCTGCGCGGCCTGCTGTTGCTTCCGCTTGGCCGAGCGGGTCATCAGGAACATGGCCCCGATGAGCACGATGAACGGGAGGAGGGTCACGAGACTCACGGGTCGGTACTTCCTTCACGTGACCGCGATGGTGAGCGGCCTGATGGTTGGGGGTATGTACACCGCCGACAAAGGCGGCATCGGCGGAGTCTAAGCGAGTCCGCGCGCAAGGAACAACGCTCAGCATGGCACCAGGGTTCCTGACCCGGCCAGCACCTTCGCCGTCACGTCCCGAACAGGTCCCCTTGTCCGTTTCCGGTGGCCGTGGAGCGGGGCGGGGTGAGGCCGAGATGCGCCCAGGCGGCGGGCGTGCCGACCCGTCCGCGCGGGGTCCGGGCGAGCAGGCCCTCCCGGACGAGGAAGGGTTCGGCGACCTCCTCCACCGTCTCGCGCTCCTCCCCCACGGCGACGGCGAGCGTCGACAGGCCGACCGGGCCGCCGCCGAACAGCTTGAGCAGCGCCTCCAGCACCGCGCGGTCGAGACGGTCCAGCCCGCGGTCGTCGACCTCGTAGACCGCGAGGGCCGCCTTGGCGATGTCGCGCGTGATCAGGCCGTCGGCCTTGACCTGGGCGTAGTCGCGCACGCGGCGCAGCAGACGGTTGGCGATACGGGGCGTGCCCCGGGAACGGCCGGCGATCTCGGCGGCGCCGTCGGCCTCGATCTCCACGTCGAGCAGGCTCGCCGAGCGGTGGATGACGCGCTCCAGCTCCACGGGCTCGTAGAACTCCATGTGCGCGGTGAAGCCGAAGCGGTCGCGCAGCGGGGGTGGCAGCAGACCCGCGCGCGTGGTGGCGCCGACCAGGGTGAAGGGGGGCAGTTCGAGGGGGATGGCGGTGGCGCCGGGGCCCTTGCCGACGATGACGTCGACGCGGTAGTCCTCCATCGCCATGTAGAGCATCTCCTCGGCGGGCCGGGACATGCGGTGGATCTCGTCGAGGAAGAGGACCTCGCCCTCCTGGAGGGAGGAGAGGATCGCGGCGAGATCGCCGGCGTGCTGGATCGCGGGGCCGCTGGTGATGCGGATCGGGGCGTTCATCTCCGCCGCGATGATCATCGACAGGGTGGTCTTGCCGAGGCCGGGGGCGCCGGAGAGCAGCACGTGGTCGGCGGTGGCGCCCCGCGCGCGTGCGGCGCGCAGGACGAGGTCGAGCTGTTCGCGGACCTTCTCCTGGCCGATGAACTCGCCCAGGTCCTTGGGGCGCAGGGCGGCCTCGACGGCCTGGTCCTCACGGTCGGCGACAGAGTCCACCAGCCGCTCGGCGGCGGGGGTGTCGGTCGTGTCGTCCCAGTTCACTGAGATCTCCTAGCTGGGGTGGCGCAGGTCGGTCAGCGGGCGCGGTTCAGGGTCTGCAGGGCCGCCCTGAGGAGCTGACCGACCTGGGGCGCGCCCTCGGCGGCCTCGGCCTGGGGTGCCACCGCGGACACCGCTTCGTCGGCCTCGCGGGTCGCGTAACCGAGGCCGATCAGGGCGGCGTGCAGCTGGTCGCGCCAGCCGGAGGTGACCGCCGTACCGATGGCGGGCGCGCCGATCGGCTCGCCGAGGCGGTCCTTCAGCTCCAGGAGCAGCTTCTGGGCGCCCTTCTTGCCGATGCCGGGGACGGCGATCAGCGTCTTCTCGTCGCCGGTGGAGACGGCCCGGCGCAGGGTGTCCGGGGAGTGCACGGCGAGCATCGCCTGGGCGAGTCTCGGGCCGACGCCGCTCGCGGTCTGCAGCAGCTCGAAGGTCTGCCGCTCGTCGTCGTCCGCGAAGCCGTACAGGGTCAGCGAGTCCTCGCGGACCACGAGGGACGTGGCCAGTTTGGTCTGCTGGCCCATGCGCAGCCCGGAGAGCGTGTTCGGCGTGCACTGGACGGCGATGCCGATCCCGCCCACCTCGACCACCGCGGAGTCGGGGGCGAGGGCGGCGACCGGACCGCTGACGAAGGCGATCATGCCGTACGGCCTTTCGATGCGTGCAGGGCGACGGCCTGCTGGAGTCGGTTCTGGGCGGGGGCGCGCCAGATGTGGCAGATGGCGAGCGCGAGGGCGTCGGCGGCGTCGGCGGGTTTCGGCGGCGCGTCGAGCCGCAGCAGGCGGGTGACCATGGCGCCGACCTGGGCCTTGTCGGCGCGTCCGCTGCCCGTGACGGCGGCCTTGACCTCGCTCGGGGTGTGCAGAGCGACGGGGATGCCGCGGCGGGCGGCGCACAGCATGGCGACGGCGCTGGCCTGGGCGGTGCCCATCACCGTACGGACGTTGTGCTGGCTGAATACCCGCTCCACGGCGACGCATTGGGGCCGGTGCTCGTCCAGCCACTGCTCGATGCCCTGCTCGATGGCGACGAGGCGCTGCCCCAATTCGACGTCCGAAGGCGTCCGTACGACACCGACGCCGAGCATGGTGAGCGGCCGGCCCGCGACCCCCTCGACCACACCGACACCGCACCGCGTGAGTCCGGGGTCCACCCCGAGTACGCGCACCCGCGCCCCCTCCTTCGATCGCCTGTTTGTGCAGGCTATCGGGTGCCACCGACAACGGCCGCCGGCAACACCGGCAAAGCGACGGGCCGACGGGGCGTGTCCCGTCGGCCCGTTGAGACCGTTCCGCGCGCGGCAGCGTTACGCGTCGACCTTCTCCATGACCTCGTCGCTGACGTCGAAGTTGGCGAAGACGTTCTGCACGTCGTCGCTGTCCTCGAGCGCGTCGATCAGCTTGAAGATCTTCTTGGCGCCCTCCTCGTCCAGCTCGACCTGCATGGTCGGGACGAAGTTGGCGTCGGCGGAGTCGTAGTCGATGCCGGCGTCCTGGAGGGCGGTGCGGACCGCGACCAGGTCGGTGGCCTCGCTGATGACCTCGAAGGACTCACCGAGGTCGTTGACTTCCTCGGCGCCCGCGTCCAGGACGGCGCCGAGCACGTCGTCCTCGCCGAGCTCGCCCTTGGGGACGATGACGACGCCCTTGCGGTTGAAGAGGTACGACACCGAGCCCGGGTCCGCCATGGAGCCGCCGTTGCGGGTCATGGCGACGCGGACGTCGGAGGCGGCGCGGTTGCGGTTGTCGGTGAGGCACTCGATGAGCACCGCGACACCGTTCGGGCCGTAACCCTCGTACATGATCGTCTCGTAGTCGGCGCCACCGGCCTCGAGACCGCCGCCGCGCTTGACCGCGGAGTCGATGTTCTTGTTCGGGACCGACGACTTCTTCGCCTTCTGGATGGCGTCGTAGAGAGTCGGGTTGCCCTCGATGTCGACGCCGCCCATCCGGGCCGCGACCTCGATGTTCTTGATCAGCTTCGCGAAGAGCTTGCCGCGTTTGGCATCGATCACGGCCTTCTTGTGCTTCGTCGTAGCCCATTTAGAGTGGCCGGACATCTGCCTGTCTCCTTCGCGTAACCCAACTCCGTACGAACGCCAGAGATCCTACAAGGACTCCGCTGCCCGGTTCCCGCGCACCATGTCGACGAACAGGGAGTGCACGCGGTGGTCGCCGGTCAGTTCCGGGTGGAACGACGTGGCGAGCGCGTTGCCCTGGCGGACCGCGACGATGTGGCCCTCGTGCTCGGCGAGCACCTCGGTCTCGGCACCCACGGACTCGACCCAGGGGGCGCGGATGAAGACGCCCTCCACAGGATCGCCCGCAATGCCACGCACGTCTATCGCGGCTTCGAAGGATTCGTTCTGACGTCCGAAGGCGTTGCGGCGCACGATCATGTCGATGCCGCCGATGGTCTCCTGGCCCGAGCGCGGGTCGAGGATCTTGTCGGCGAGCATGATCATGCCGGCGCAGCTGCCGTAGACAGGCATACCGTCCCGCACGCGCGCGCGGAGCGGCTCCATCACGCCGAACAGGACGGCCAGCTTGGAGATGGTGGTGGACTCGCCTCCGGGGATGACCAGGCCGTCCACCTCGGCGAGCTCCTCGGGGCGCCGCACCGGCCTGGCCACGGCGTCGGCCGCGGCCAGGGCGATGAGGTGCTCCCGTACGTCGCCCTGGAGAGCCAGGACGCCTATGACAGATGCGTCAGTCATGTAAGTGCAGTCCTCAGGGGGTTGTCCTCAGGGGGTGGCTTTACCAGCCGCGGTTGGCGTAGCGCTCGGCCTCGGGGAGGGTGTCGCAGTTGATGCCGACCATGGCCTCGCCGAGGTTGCGGGACGCGTCCGCGATGATCTTCGGGTCGTCGTAGAAAGTGGTCGCCTTCACGATGGCGGCGGCGCGCTTGGCCGGGTCGCCGGACTTGAAGATGCCCGAGCCGACGAAGACGCCCTCGGCACCGAGCTGGCGCATGAGCGCGGCGTCGGCGGGGGTGGCGACGCCACCGGCGGAGAACAGCACGACCGGGAGCTTGCCGAGCTCGGCGACCTCCTTGACGAGCTCGTACGGGGCGCGCAGGTCCTTGGCGGCGGCGTACAGCTCGTTGTTGTCGTAGCCGCGCAGCCTGGCGATCTCGTTCTTGATCTGGCGCAGGTGACGGACCGCCTCGACGACGTTGCCGGTGCCGGCCTCGCCCTTGGAGCGGATCATCGCGGCGCCCTCGGCTATGCGGCGCAGGGCCTCGCCCAGGTTGGTGGCACCACAGACGAAGGGGGTCGTGAACGCCCACTTGTCGGAGTGGTTGACCTCGTCGGCCGGGGTGAGGACCTCGGACTCGTCGATGTAGTCGACGCCGAGGGACTGCAGGACCTGGGCCTCGACGAAGTGGCCGATGCGGGACTTGGCCATGACCGGGATCGAGACGGCCTCGATGATCTCTTCGATCATGTTGGGGTCGGACATCCGGGCCACGCCGCCGTCCTTGCGGATGTCGGCGGGCACGCGCTCCAGGGCCATGACGGCGACGGCGCCCGCGTCTTCGGCGATCTTCGCCTGCTCGGCGTTGACGACGTCCATGATCACACCGCCCTTGAGCTGCTCGGCCATGCCGCGCTTCACGCGCGCGGTGCCGGTCTCGGGGGTCTGGTTCTCGGAGAGCGTGCTGGACACGGGTGACCTCGCTGAAGTGAAAGAGGGATCTGCAGTACCGAGGAAACGTGACCGGACCAGTCCACAGCAAGGGCCAATGGAGAGGCGGTGGATCGTTTTCCGGCCACGGGCCGGCGAGAGCGGCCTACGCCGGGCGATCGGCCAGTGCCGCCGGCGGCTCGTCGTCCATCTCGAACGCCAGCGGGAACGGCGCGTGTCCCGCCAGCCGGAACCAGCGCACCTTGTGGTGCCGGCGCAGCGCCCGGGCCGCCCGTACGGAGTCGTTGTGGAAGCGCCGGGCCATCGGCACCCTGCGCACCGCCTCGGTCAGTTCCCGGGTGGCCTGCTCTCCCCCGGGCGCCTCCCGTACCGCCTCCACCTGCTGCGGCTCGGCGAACACGGCTCGCAGCGCCTGGCTCAGCTCACTCTCGGCGACCTCCCGCTGCTCCTCCTCGGCCTGCCGGGCGGCGTGCGCCGCCTCGTACAGGACGATCGAGGCGGCCGGGTCGAGCACTCCGGAGGTGGCCAGTTCCTGGGCCACCGAGGCGCGGCGCAGCAGCTGGGCGTCGAGCCCGGCGCGCGAGGCGTCGATGCGGGCGTG
This sequence comes from Streptomyces sp. a15, assembly GCF_059026085.1. Classification (NCBI taxonomy): domain Bacteria; kingdom Bacillati; phylum Actinomycetota; class Actinomycetes; order Kitasatosporales; family Streptomycetaceae; genus Streptomyces; species Streptomyces sp. A15. The sequence goes on from NZ_JBWLKM010000002.1 coordinate 180,015, forward strand.
CAGCCGGTCGAGCCGTCCGGCCGTCCAGCTCAGGTAGAGGCCGATCGCGACCAGCGCGACAAGGATCCAGATCAGGGTTGCGGTCACGGGCGGCAAGGCTACCGGTGCGCTCCGCTGGGTTTGGCGGGGTGTCGTGCGGGGCGTTGGTGGCGGCGTGGCTGGGGGCTGCCGCCCCCAGACCCCCGCTTCGGCCCTGAAGGGGCCTCGTCCTCAAACGCCGGACGGGCTGAACGAATCAGTCCCGCGCCAGCCCCAACCGCGCCCGCAACCCCGTCGCCCGCTCGTCGTAGGCCGCGGCGACCGCCGCCGCGCCGGACGTCACCGTCTCGTACACGGACAGGATGTCCGCGCCGACCGTCGACCAGTCGAACCGGCGTACGTGCGCGCTGCCGCGCTCACGCAGCTCGGCCAGCCGCGCCGGGTTCCCAAGCAGTCGTACGGCGGCCGTGGCGAGCGCGTCCGCGTCCTCGTTGGCGAACAACTCGCCCGCCGCGCCCCGGTCCAGCACCTGCGCGAAGGCGTCCAGGTCCGAGGCGAGCACCGGGGCGCCCGCCGACATCGCCTCGACCAGGATGATCCCGAAGCTCTCGCCGCCGGTGTTCGGAGCGACGTACAGGTCGACACTGCGCAGCAGACGGGCCTTGTCCTCGTCGCTGACCATGCCGAGGAACTCCACGCGCGGACGGAGGTCGGCCGGCAGCGACTCGACCGCCTCCTCCTCGTCGCCGCGCCCGGCGACCAGCAGCCGGGTCTGCGGGCGCTCGGCGAGGATCTTCGGCAGGGCCTTCATCAGCACCGGCAGCCCCTTGCGAGGCTCGTCGATGCGGCCGATGAAGCCGATCGTGTCGCCCTGCCACTCCGGATTGGGCTCGGCCCTGACGAAGAAGTCGACGTCGACCCCGTTCGGGATCACCACCGCGTCGCCGCCGAGGTGTTCGACGAGCGTGCGGCGGGCGTACTCGCTCACGGCGATCCGCGCGCTGATCTTCTCCAGGGCGGCCTGGAGGATCGAGTACGCGGCGACCATGGCCCGGGAGCGCGGGTTCGAGGTGTGGAAGGTGGCGACGATCGGGCCCTGCGCGGCCCAGCACGCCAGCAGGCCGAGGGAGGGCGAGGCCGGCTCGTGGATGTGGATGACGTCGAACTCGCCGTCGTGCAGCCAGCGCCGCACCCGCGCCGCCGACAGGAAGCCGAAGTTCAGCCGGGCCACCGAGCCGTTGTACGGCACCGGCACGGCGCGGCCGGCCGAGACGACGTACGGCGGCAGCGGGGTGTCGTCGTCGGCCGGGGCGAGGACGGACACCTCGTGGCCGAGGCGGATGAAGTACTCGGCGAGATCGCGGATGTGGAACTGGACGCCACCGGGCACGTCCCAGGAGTACGGGCAGACGATGCCGATCCTCACGCGGTCCCCCCGGAGGGCGAACGCGCGGGGTCGAGATCCTTGAGCCACAAACGCTGCAGCATGTGCCAGTCCTCCGGATGGTCGGCGATCCCGGTGGCGAAGGCATCGGCCAGCGCCTGTGCCATGACAGACGTCTTCTCGGCCCGCGTACCTGTCTCAGGGACCTCGATCGGGGGATGCACCTGGCCCTTCATGACGGGCGACTTGTCGTACCAGAGGGTGACCGGCAGCAGCAGCGCGCCGGTCTGCTGGGCGAGCAGTGCCGGGCCGGCCGGGATCCGGGTGGTCTCGCCGAAGAACTCGACCTCGACGCCGGAGGAGGACAGGTCCCGCTCGGCGACCAGGCAGACCAGGCCGCCGTCGCGCAGTCGCCGGGCCAGCGTGCCGAAGGCGGTGCCGCCGCTGTGCGGCAGGACCTCCATGCCGAGGCCCTCGCGGTAGGCGACGAAACGGTCGTAGAGCGTCTCGGGCTTGAGGCGTTCGGCGACCGTGGTGAACGGCGTGTTCAGCGTGGTGGTGACCCAGGCGCCGGCCAGATCCCAGTTGGCCATGTGCGGCAGCGCGAGGACGACGCCCTTGCCGGCCGCGAGGCCGTCGGTGAGATGGTGCAGGTCCTTGCCCTCGAAGCCGTTCCTGACGCGCTCGGCGCTCCAGGCGGGGAGCCGGAAGGACTCCATCCAGTAGCGCAGATACGAGCGCATGCCGGCGCGCGAGAGCTCGGCGAGGCGTTCGGGACTCGCGTCGGGCACCACGCGCGCGTAGTTGCTCTCCAGCCGCTGGACGCCCTTGCCGCGCCGCTTCCAGGTGAGGTCGGCGATGCTCCGGCCCAGGCGCACGGCGACCGGCTCGGGGAGCTTCTTGACCACGCCCCAGCCGAGGCCGTACAGCGCGTCGGTGACCCGCTCCTGGGCGCTCACTTCGCCGCCTCGCTCCCCTGGGTCTCCGGGTTCTCCTGCTGCTGTTCCTGGGCGGCCGCCGCCTCCGCCTCGGCGGATTCGCGGCGGACCGTGACCACCCGCTGGATCAGCGTGACCAGGCTGCCGACGGCCACGATCCACAGGGCGATCGGCAGCAGGTGCTGGATACCCGGTACCCCGAACTTGTGCAGGCCCGCGAGGCCGGCCAGGACCAGGGCAATCACCAGGCGCTCGGCCCGCTCGACGAGTCCGTTGACGGCGACCGGGAGGCCGATCGACTCGCCGCGGGCCTTGGTGTACGACACCACCTGGCCGCTGGCCAGGCAGAAGATCGAGACGGCGCACAGGACGTTGTCGTCGCCGTGTCCGGCGTACCAGAGGGCGAAGCCGCCGAAGATGGCGCCGTCGGCGACCCGGTCGAGCGTGGAGTCCAGGAAGGCGCCCCAGCGGCTGGTGCGGCCCAGCTGGCGGGCCATGTTCCCGTCGACGAGGTCGGAGAACACGAACAACGTGATCACGACCGTGCCCCAGAAGAACTCGCCCATGGGATAGAAGACCAGCGCGCCCGCGACCACACCGGCGGTGCCGAGGAGGGTCACCGTGTCGGGGCTGACGCCCCGCCGGATGAGAAACGCGGCGAACGGTGTGAGGACACGCGTGAAGAATGCACGCGCGTACTTGTTCAGCATGGCCTTCCCGAGGTTCGGTGTGGCCGAGCGGCCCCTGCTGGCCACCGGCTGGCCCATCGTAGCCACGCGCGCGTGTGGGCGGCGTCCGGGACCGTCAGCCCGTGTCACGGCGGGACCTCGCGGCCCGTGTCATGACCGAGCGGCGGGATCGCGTCCGCCGTATGGACGCACCGTGACGAGAGTGGAAAGCTCGAAGAACACCGCGGGCGTCACCGGAGCCGCCACCGCTGGGGGTACCCCCGGACGAAGTCTGGGGGAGGGTCCGCATGTCCGCGCCCACAATGACCTCACCGTGCACGGGAGGCAAGGCCATGGGTGACAAGGCGAACGCACACCCCGGAGCCGCCGGCAGGGCAACAGCGGCCGACCAACCCGCGTCCGTACGGAATGTGGTGCTGGTCGGCCACTCCGGATCGGGCAAGACGACATTGGTGGAGGCTCTCGCACTCACGACGGGAGCAGTGAACCGGGCGGGCCGCGTGGAGGACGGCGGCACCGTCTCCGACTACGACGAGATCGAGCACCGGCAGCAGCGCTCGGTGCAGCTCTCCCTGGTACCCGTCGAATGGGACGGGTACAAGATCAATCTTCTCGACACCCCCGGATACGCCGACTTCGTCGGAGAACTGAGGGCCGGTCTGCGAGCGGCGGACGCGGCCCTCTTCGTCGTCTCGGCCTCCGACGGGGTGGACGGGTCGACGCGCATGGTGTGGGAGGAGTGCGCGGCCGTCGGCATGCCGAGGGCGATCGTCGTCACACACCTGGAGTCCGCCCGGGCGAACTTCGAGGACATGACGCGGATCTGCGCGGAGGCCTTCGGCGGCGACGACCCCGACGCCGTACTGCCCCTGTATCTGCCGCTGCACGGCCCGCAGGCCCCGGACGGGCACGCGCCCGTGACCGGGCTGATCGGGCTGTTGTCGCAGCAGTTGTTCGACTACTCGTCCGGGGAGCGCAAGGAGTCCGAGCCGGGCGAGGACCAGCTGCCGCTCATCGAGGAGGCCCGCAACCGGCTGATCGAGGGGATCATCTCGGAGAGCGAGGACGAGACCCTCATGGACCGCTATCTCGGCGGCGAGCAGGTCGACGTCAAGACGCTGATCGAGGACCTGGAGCGGGCCGTCGCGCGCGGGGTCTTCTTCCCGGTACTGGCCGCCGCTCCCGCGGCCGAGGGCGCCCGGCAGGGGCTCGGCACGGTCGAGCTCCTCGAACTGATCACCCGCGGCTTCCCGACCCCCCTGGAGCGCGAGGCACCGAGAGTCACCACGGTCGACGGAAAGCCGCGTGAGCTGAAGCTGTGCGACCCGGACGGGCCGCTGGTCGCGGAGGTCGTGAAGACGTCGTCCGACCCGTACGTCGGCCGGGTCTCCCTGGTGCGGGTCTTCTCGGGCACCCTGCACCCGGACGAGACCGTGCACGTCTCCGGCCACGGTCTGGCCGACCGGGGGCACGAGGATCACGACGTCGACGAGCGGATCGGCGCGCTGTCGGCGCCGTTCGGCAAACAGCAGCGGGTGCTCACCCACTGCATCGCCGGAGACCTCGCGTGCGTGGCGAAACTCGGCCGCGCGGAGACCGGGGACACCCTCTCGGCCAGGAACGACCCGCTGCTCATGGAACCGTGGGAGATGCCGGACCCGCTGCTGCCGCTCGCCATCCAGGCGCACAGCAAGGCGGACGAGGACAAGCTCTCGCAGGGCCTGTCCCGGTTGGTCGCCGAGGACCCGACCATGCGGCTGGAACAGAACCAGGACACCCACCAGGTGGTGCTGTGGTGCCTGGGCGAGGCACATGCCGACGTCGCGCTGGAACGGCTGCGCAACCGGTACGGCGTCCAGGTCGACGTCGTACCGCACAAGGTCTCCCTACGGGAGACGTTCGCGGCGAAGTCGGCGGGCCGCGGCCGCCATGTGAAGCAGTCCGGCGGCCACGGGCAGTACGCCATCTGCGAGATCGAGGTGGAGCCGCTGCCGGGCGGCTCGGGCATCGAGTTCGTGGACAAGGTCGTCGGCGGGGCGGTGCCGCGCCAGTTCATCCCGTCCGTCGAGAAGGGCGTAAGGGCCCAGGCCGCCAAGGGAGTTGCCGCCGGCCACCCGCTCCTCGACATCCGGGTCACGCTGCTGGACGGCAAGGCGCACTCCGTGGACTCCTCCGACGCCGCGTTCCAGACGGCCGGCGCGCTGGCACTGCGGGAGGCGGCGGCCGACGCCAGGATCCATCTGCTGGAGCCGGTGGCCGAGGTGACCGTCCTGGTCGGCGACGACTACGTGGGCGCGGTGATGAGCGACCTGTCCGGCCGGCGCGGTCGGGTGCTCGGCACGGAACAGACCAGCGGCGGGCGGACGCTGGTGCGCGCGGAGGTGCCCGAGATCGAGATCGGGCGGTACGCCGTCGACCTGCGCTCCCTGTCCCACGGCACGGCCCGCTTCAGCCGCTCGTACGTCCGGCACGAGCCGATGCCGCCGCAGATCGCCGAAAGGGTCCGTGAAGAGGCGGGCAACGCCTCGTAGTTGGCGTTCGCGGAACGCTCCCCTCCGCGTGGGCGGGCGGTTTCGGCCGTCCGCCCACGGCATGTTGGGCGTTCGGGGACGGGATGTTCTACGTCCGCCGACGGATGTCCGTGCCTGCGGATACGCTGATGACCTGATCAACAGGTGTGCGAAGCAAGGAAGTCGGGAAGGCCGCATGAGCAGGGGTCGCGGCGATCGGGGGCGGGAATGACCGTTGACAGCGGTTACGCGGACATCTTCGGTCCGCAGGTGCCGCGCACGGGTGACGGAGACCAGACGGCGACGTTCGCGCTGGCCTCCGCGGCCTATCGGGACAACGACGTCAAGGACATCCTCGCTGCCAACAGCGAGTGGCACGAGTCGACCGTCAAGGACGGCCGCACATGGGCGCGGATCTTCCGGCCCAACCTGGGCGAGGCCTTCTCCGCGGCCGTCGTCGCCCGCATGCTGGGTGCCGGCCGCAAGCCGCTCATCCAGTCCTTCGGCGCCGAGCCGCAGGTCGTGGTCGAGCACTGCCTCGCGGCGAACAACATCCGCAGGGACCGCGACAACCTGCTGGCCATCGTCATGGTGCTGTGCGGTCTGCTGTTCCTGCCGGGGCTCCTCATCTGGCTGCTGGTCTTCCAGATCCGCACCACCGTGGCGAGGACCGAGAACAAGCAGGCCGGAGCCCTCGCCACGGCCCTGCTCGTCGGGGTCGGCGCCCTCGCCGTGATCTTCCTCGTGCGCACGCCGTTCGGCGGCTTCTGGGCGTGGTACGCGCGAGCGGCGATCGTCATGCCGGTGGTCGGCTGGTTCTGGGCCAAGCAGATCTGCGAGCGCACCGCGACGGACCTCCGGGGCCGCTGGAACAGCCTGCTGTCCGGCAGCAGCGTCGGGGCCAAGGTCCCCGAGGCGGTGCCGAGCAGCCCCCGCGAGACCGCGGCCGAGCAACTGCGCCAGTCGCTCGCCAAGCTGAGCGCCGAGCAGCAGTCCAACTCCGTGTTCTACGCCGGCCCCAAGGGCATCCTCGGCATGGGCACCCGCTGGGGCAGCTGGCAGCTCGCCGAGGACCTGGTCTCACGCCATCCGGACCGGGAGATCCACCCCTTCCGCAGCTGGGACGTCATACGGTCCATCCACGACCAGTTGCGCATGCTGGAGCGGAACACGCTGAACACCGGCGGCTTCCCGAAAGCGTCCGTACGGCACTGGGTCGTCACCCCGGTCGGGGAGAACGCGAAGGCGGTGTCCCGCCCGGAGGGCACGGACGTCGACGCGTACCAGGTCAAGACGCATGCCATACAGGACATCTGCAACAAGCAGCAGTTCGGCGCGGGCGACCGGCACTACCTGGGCGTGCAGTGGACGCTGTGGGACGGACAACTGGTCATCACCATGATGATCACGGTGACCGTGCTGCACGAGACGCTGCGCATCGAGGTGACCGGGCATGCGCTGGGCCCGGTGCACTCGCTCTTCACCTCGAAGCCGGAGGCCAAGGAGAAGGAAGTCGCGAAGTCGCTCAAGTTCTGGGAGACCCGGAAGGTGAAGCTCCCGCTGGTCGACGCGGACGAGGTGGTACGCCTGGCCGCCCGGGCGCCCCTGACCTGGTACCCGCCGCTGCTGAACTGGCTCGGCGGCACCCTGACCCTCCCCGAGCCCTTCGGGCTGCGGCACGCCTGGGCGGACAAGCCGTGGCGGCACCGCTTCATGGCCGACGACGCGCTGCGCGCGGCCACGCCGGTGCTGCGGGTCGTGCACGCGGCGGCGATCCGGGTCCTGGAGGAGAACGGCGTGAACACGGAGAAGTTCGGCAACCGGTCGGCGTTCCTCAGCACGGCGGTGCAGGATGCGTCACCTCGGAAGGCGGACGTCTACGACGCGTAGGCCTCCGGCGGTGGGGCCGGACAGCGTGCGGGGGGGTCTGGGTGACCGTCCCTGGGGGCTGTGCCCCCCCAGACCCCCCCTTCGGCCTGAACGGCCTCGTCCTCAAACGCCGGACGGGCTGGCTTGTGCCGGCCAGGCCTCCGCCAGCATCTTCCGGGTGTCCGCGAGCAGCTGCGGCAGTACCCGCGTGTGCCCGACCACCGGCATGAAGTTCGTGTCCCCGCCCCAGCGCGGAACGATGTGCTGGTGGAGGTGGGCCGCGATACCGGCGCCGGCGACCGACCCCTGGTTCATGCCGATGTTGAAGCCGTGGGCACCGGACGCGGTGCGCAGGGCGGTCATCGCCTGCTTGGTCAGCGCGGCGAGCTCGACCGTCTCCGGGTCTGTCAGGTCCGTGTAGTCGGCCACGTGACGGTAGGGCACCACCATCAGGTGGCCGCCGTTGTACGGGTACAGGTTGAGCACCGCGTAGACCTGCTCACCGCGCCGGACGATCAGGCCGTCCTCGTCGGACTTGGCCGGTAGCGAGCAGAAGGGGCAGCCGTCGTCGGCACCGGGGCCGGTCGGCTTGTTCTCGCCCTGGATGTAGGCCATCCGATGGGGCGTCCACAGACGCTGGAACGCGTCCCGGGTCCCCACGCCCCACTGCTGCTCCGGCTCACTCGTCATGCAGTGCAGCATATGACTTCGCCCGTTCGCGCCGTGTCGCCGGGTTGTGGGAAAAGCGTCCCGGGCCAAGCTGGGCCGGTGGACGACGCCCCGGACGACGACAGCCCCAAGGCCCGCTGGGAGCGGCGCGCGGAGGTCCCGCTCGCCCTGGCCTCGCTGGTGTTCCTCGCCGCGTACGCAGTCCGCGTGCTCGCCGGCGATCTGCCCGAAGGCCTGCTCGATCTCTGCCTGGCGCTGGCCCTGGCCGCCTGGGCGCTGTTCGCCGTCGACTACGCGGTGCGCTGGCGGCTGAGCGGGCAGCGGCTGCGCTTCGTACGGACGCACCTGCTGGACACCGTGGTGCTGGTCCTGCCGCTGCTGCGGCCACTGCGGGTCGTCAAGGTGTACGAGGCGGTGCGGCGCCGGCACGGACGGCCCCGGCTGCCGCTGCACGCGCGCGTCATCGCCTACGCCGGGCTGTCGACCCTCCTCCTCGGCTTCACCGGTGCCCTCGGCGTCTACCAGCAGGAGCACGGAGCACCGGACGCGACCATCCGGACCTTCGGGGACGCCGTGTGGTGGACCTGCTCCACCCTCGCCACGGTCGGCTACGGCGACGTCGTTCCCGTCACCCCGGTCGGACGCCTGATCGCGGTCGGGATGATGGCCATCGGGCTGGCCCTGCTCGGCGCCGTGACCGGGACCTTCGCCTCCTGGCTGCTCCAGGTCTTCTCCGACGATGACGACGTGAGGCCCCCGACGGGATGAACTCGCCGGGGGCCTCACCTGCGAGGGATCAGACCTGCGCCCGCTCCTCCACGACCTTCGCGATCTTCGCGATGGCCTCGTCGAACGGGATGCCGTTCTCCTGCGAACCGTCGCGGTAGCGGAAGGACACCGAGCCGCCCGACATGTCCTCGTCGCCCGCGATGACCATGAAGGGCACCTTCTGCTTCTGGGCGTTGCGGATCTTCTTCTGCATGCGGTCGGAGGAGGAGTCGACCTCGACCCGCAGCCCCTGCTTCTTCGCCGCGGCGGCGAACTTCTCCAGGTACTCCACGTGGGCGTCCCCGATCGGGATGCCGACCGCCTGCACCGGGGCCAGCCACGCCGGGAAGGCGCCCGCGTAGTGCTCGAGGAGCACCGCGAAGAACCGCTCGATGGAGCCGAACAGGGCGCGGTGGATCATGACCGGGCGCTGCTTGGAGCCGTCGGGGGACGTGTACTCCAGCTCGAAGCGCTCCGGCAGGTTGAAGTCGAGCTGGATCGTCGACATCTGCCAGGTGCGGCCGATGGCGTCCTTGGTCTGGACGGAGATCTTCGGCCCGTAGAAGGCGGCACCGCCCGGGTCGGGAACGAGCGGCAGGCCCTGCTTCTCGGCGACCTCACGGAGGGTCTCCGTGGCCTCTTCCCAGACCTCGTCGGAGCCGACGAACTTCTCCGGGTCCTTGGTCGACAGCTCCAGGTAGAAGTCGGTCAGACCGTAGTCCCGCAGCAGGCCGAGGACGAAGGTGAGCGTCTTGTCGAGCTCCTCGGACATCTGCTCGCGCGTGCAGTAGATGTGCGCGTCGTCCTGGGTGAAGCCGCGGGCACGGGTCAGGCCGTGCACGACGCCCGACTTCTCGTACCGGTACACGGTCCCGAACTCGAACAACCTCAACGGAAGTTCACGATACGAACGGCCCCGCGCGTCGAAGATCAGGTTGTGCATCGGGCAGTTCATGGGCTTCAGGTAGTAGTCCACGCCCTCGTCGAGCTGCATGGGCGGGTACATGCCGTCGGCGTACCAGTCCAAGTGGCCCGAGGTCTCGAAGAGCTTCCCCTTCGTCGCGTGCGGCGTGTAGACGAACTCGTAGCCCTCCTCCTCGTGACGGCGGCGCGAGTAGTCCTCCATGACCCGGCGGACGATGCCGCCCTTGGGGTGGAAGACCGCGAGGCCGGAGCCGATCTGCTCGGGGATGGAGAACAGGTCGAGCTCGGAGCCCAGCTTGCGGTGGTCGCGCTTCTCGGCCTCGGCGAGGAAGTCGAGGTGCGCCTTCAGCTCGTCCTTGGTCGGCCAGGCGGTGCCGTAGATGCGCTGGAGCATCGGGTTCTTCTCGCTGCCGCGCCAGTAGGCGGCGGCGTTGCGCATCAGCTTGAACGCCGGGATGTTCCGGGTGGTGGGCAGGTGGGGACCGCGGCACAGGTCCTTCCAGCACAGGTCCCCGGTCTTGGCGTCCAGGTTGTCGTAGATCGTCAGCTCACCGGCACCGACCTCGACGTCCGCGCCGTCGGCCCCATCGTGTACGGACGCGGAGCCCTTGATGCCGATCAGCTCCAGCTTGTACGGCTCGGACGCCAGCTCCTCGCGGGCCGCCTCGTCGGTGACCACACGGCGGGAGAACCTCTGCCCCCGCTTCTGGACCTCCTGCATCTTCTTCTCGATGGCCTTGAGATCCTCGGGCGTGAACGGCTTCTCGACGTCGAAGTCGTAGTAGAAGCCGTCCTTCACCGGCGGGCCGATGCCCAGCTTGGCCTCGGGGAAGAGCTCCTGCACGGCCTGCGCCATCACGTGCGCGGTGGAGTGGCGCAGGATGTTCAGGCCGTCCTCGGAGGAGATCTCCACCGGCTCCACGACCTCGCCCTCGCCGGGCGTGTACGCGAGGTCCTTGAGCTCGCCGCTCACGCGCGCGGCGATGATCGAGCGCTCGCCGGCGAAGAGTTCGGCGGCCGTGGTGCCCGTCGTCACCGTGCGCTCTTCCCGCTCGGAATCGCGTTGGATGATCACACGGACGTCTGACACCGGTCTCTCCTGACTGAAGGTGGATGCGCAACCCACAACCTATTGCGTGCGCAATAGGCGATCGTACCGACCCCGGGCCGCCCTCCGCGAAATCAGTCCCCGCCGCAGGCCTCCTCGAAGAAGGCCGTGATCTCGGCTGTCTCCTGGAGCGACTTCATCAGCCGGTCCCGCTCGGCCTCGTCCACCTGCACCGGTACGACCCCGGAGGCGCCCGTGAGTCGCCGGAAGCCGCCCCGGCTCTCCAGCCGGCCGTGCACCCGCACCGGCAGTCCGACGAGGTGTGCGTGCCCGGCGATCTGGTACGACTCCTCGTCCAGCGTCAGCCGGACGTGCGGGATCTCGGCGCCCGCGATCACCCGCAGCCGAACCGACCCGTCCCCACGCGGCCCCGACCTGCGCATCCGGACCACCGCGCCGGTGATCCGCACCGGCACGGAGGGCTCCTCGCGCAGATAGCGGGCGCCGGCCTCGCGCAGCACGGGCAGGTCGCCGGGCGAGAACTCGACGGCCTCGGCGGGTGCCGCGCACCCTTCGGGGACCCCGGCCGCCGGTGCCCACTCGACGCCGATGCGGGCGCCCTCCGTACCGCGCACGAGGACGATCAGCGCCTCGGTGAGCTCGCGGCTGACGCCCGCCTCGACGGCGCCGTCGAAGGCGTCCATGCCGCCGGTGGCCCGCTGGTAGTCGATGGCCTCGCGGGCGGCGTACAGGGCCTGGTGCAGGCGTACGGCGAGCGGGCGGCCGGTGCCGACGGGCAGGAAGGCGGTCAGCCGGCGGCCGCCGGCCGCGGAGCCGACGAGGATGTTCTCCAGGGACGCGGCGGCGGTGCGCCGGTAGCGGGCGCCGTAATAGCCCGCACGCGCGCGCGTGGCGAGCGATCCGGCGAGCAGCATCTGGCGGGCGGCCGAGCGCAGCTGTTCCTCGACGGTCCAGGGGGTGGCTCCGGCGGGACCGGTCGGGACGTCGCGCCACCAGCGGATCTCGTCGCTGGGCACGGCGAGGGAGACCAGCACCTCGCGCGCGGAGGGCGTTCCGCTGCGGGACAGCGCGAGGAGCGCCTCGCCGAGCAGGTCCTCGCTGTCGGGGAAGGCCCGGCTCTCGGGCACCAGCAGGCTGGTGCCGCCGCCGCCCGGTCCCGGCGGGGTCCAGCGGCCGTAGCGTCCGGGCGCTCCCCCGCGCCGCCGCCAGCCGTGCCGGTGCAGCAGGGCGCTGAGCACGGCGGGGTCGACCTCGGCGGGGTCGGGGGAACGGTTCCAGGCGACGGCGGCCTGGTCGACGGGGTGCGGTCGTACGGGTCGCAGTGGTTCTTCCAGCGGGCGGTGCGTCATGGTCTGCCTCCCGTCCCGACCCGCGTCATGATCTCGCAGAGCGCCCGGTCGTCGAAGATGCGCGAGGTCGGGATGCGCACGGTGGTCCGGTTCCGGCCGGTGATGGCGTGACCGGCGAGGTTGACCCAGTAGCAGCAGTGCCTGAGGTCGAGCCGGTCGTGTCCGGCCCGCAGCCATTGGTCCTGTGACCGTGGGACCAGCATCACGACCAGGATCTTGTGGACCGAGACCGGTGTGCGGGCGAGCTTGCGCAGGTGGTCGTTGTCGAGCGTGAAGGAGAAGGTGCGGCCGGGTGGGTTCGGCGGGATCTGGTACGTGCATTTCAGCTGCACCTTGATGGTCACCTCGTCGTCGACGGTGTGCGCGGGTGAGCCGTGACTGACGTGCCAGTCGATGCCGTTGTCCGGAAAGGGCTGGGACAGTGAGCAGCCGGCGGCCGCCGCGACCGCGTGCAAGTAGCCCACCTGCAAGGTTTCCATGCAGGCGGTGGTGGCGAGTGTGCCGCGTTGGGGGCCCGTGCGTTCGGGCAGCAGCCCGCCCCGCTCGGGCTGGGCTATCGCCATGACCAACAGCCTTTCAAGCCAAGTGAAATGCCCACGCCTGGGCAGAGTGAATCCCGCGCCGGGCCGCTGAACTGCAAAGACCCGTACTCCTGTTGTGTCCTTCCGGCGTACGGCGCAAACAGCCCGGGTATCACCAAACAGGGCAGACGACGGGGCGTCAGCTGCCGTGGGTGAACGAGGGGTTGTGTAGGTATGACGTGCTGGTACGAAGGGCCCCTGGCCGCATTCGACACGGAAACCACGGGTGTCGACGTCGAGACCGACCGGATCGTGTCGGCCGCCGTCGTCGTCCAGGACGCACCGGGAACCCGGCCGCGGGTGACCCGGTGGCTGGTGAACCCGGGCGTGCCGGTGCCCGCCGGGGCGACGGAGGTGCACGGACTGACGGATGAGCATCTGCAGCGCAACGGCCGCTGGCCGGCGCCGGTGATGTACGAGATAGCCGAGGCGCTGGCCGAACAGGCCACGGTGGGCCGCCCGTTGGTGGTGATGAACGCGCCGTTCGATCTGACGATCCTTGATCGGGAGCTGCGCCGCCATCGCGCCTCGTCCCTGGACCGCTGGTTCGAACGCTCACCCCTGCTGGTGCTCGACCCGCGGGTCCTGGACAAGCACCTGGACCGCTACCGCAAGGGCCGCCGCACTCTCACCGACCTGTGTGAGCACTACGGCGTCTCGCTGGAGGGCGCGCACGACGCGGGCGCCGACGCGCTGGCCGCGATGGAGGTCGCACGGGCGGTGGGGCGCCGTTTCGCGGGCCGGCTGGAGCGGCTGAGCCCGGCCGAACTGCACACCCTGCAGGCGGTGTGGCATGCGGCGCAGGCGCGGGGCCTGCAGGCGTGGTTCGCGCGCAGCGGCACGGAGGAGGCGGTGGACCCGGCGTGGCCGCTGCGTCCGGATCTGCCGGCGGCGGCCGCGTAGGGGCAACAAGCAGGGGGCAACAACTAGGGGCAACAACTAGGGGCAACAAAAAAACCGGTCCGTCTGGGACGGACCGGCTTTCCCGGTGGGCGATACTGGGTTCGAACCAGTGACCTCTTCGGTGTGAACGAAGCGCTCTCCCACTGAGCTAATCGCCCGGGAACGCAACAGAACAATACAGGTCTCGGCGCGTTTCCTTCAAACCGCTTCCAAGTGGCCGGCCAGACCGCGCCGCCCGGAGCGCATCATCAGCCAGTGGTTGGCGCGGAACACCGGCCGTCCCGGGACGGCGAACCGCCGCAGCAGCGGCTTGTTCACTTCGACCAGCTGCTCGTAGCGGGCCAGGCTGCCCGTGCCGTCCTCGGTGATCGTCCAGCGCGCCCAGCCGTCGAGGTCGCCGGACATGGCGATCTCCAGGACCCCGGCCGCCGGTTCGCGCCGCACCTCACGGGCGGTGAAGGTCAGGTCGTACGGCAGGAAGGAACGGATCGTGATCACTCCGGTCGTCGCGTCGATCCGGTTCACCTCGCGCACCTGCCGCCACCAGCGCGGATAGTCCTCGGCTCGCTCCAGCGCCGTGTACACGGCGACGGGCGACGCGGGCAGGGTCCACCGGCTGCGGAAGCGGTAACAGGTCCAGTCCATGACCGGAGTCTGCCCCTGTGCGGGCCCGGTGAGGCGTATTTGAGTACGGCATGAGTACGCGCACTCATGTCGTACGACGTGACGCGGACCACACTCATCGGCATGACGCACATTCCGCCCCCTGCCGAGGAGTTGCGGCTCCTCGATGCCGAGCTGTGGCAACTGGACGCCCGCCGGGCCCAGTTGCTGGCCCGCCGCGCCTGGCTGGTCGCGGCCCTGCAGCAGGCGTGGCCCGCGCCTGTCGCGCCGCCCCGCCCCGAGGCTCCCGCACCGCGCGTCCAGAACGTGCTGCTCCTGCTCGGCGGCGTCCTGCTCACCATCGCCGCGATGGTGTTCACGCTGGTCAGCTGGGGTCACCTGGGCATCACCGGGCGGGCCGTGGTGCTCGGCGCGGTCACACTGGCCGCGCTCGCGGCGCCGGTGGTGCTGCTGAAGCGGGGGCTGCGCTCGACGGCCGAGTCGGTGGCGGGCCTCGGGCTCGCGCTGACGGTGCTCGACGCGTACGCCCTGCACGAGGCCGCCCTCGCGGGGGTGGACGGCACGGGGTACGCGGCGGTGGCGTCGGCCGTACTCGCGGTGCTGTGGGCCGCGTACGGCCTGCTGCCGACGACGTGCGACCTGCGTCTGCCCCTCCCCGCCGCCCTGGTCTCGGCCCAACTCCCGCTGCTGCTCTGGTCGCTGGCCGCCGACGCCGTTCCCTACGGGGTCACGGCCGCGGTCCTGGTGACGGCCGGGTTCGACACGGTTGTGGCGTTCCGGGCGACTGCCAGGTCCGTACGGGTCGTCGCCGCCGTCGGCGCGTACGGCGCGGGCACCTGGGGCGCACTGACCGCCGGCTTGCTGTCCTGGACAGCGACCGGCCCGAGCGCCGCCGCCCGTGCGGCGGCGCTCCTCCTCCTCGGCGCGGCGATCGCGCTGGGCGCGGCGTGGCGGAGCCAGGACGAGAAGCGAGCCCTCGGCCTCGCCGGCGCCGCCGGGCTGCTCGTGGTCGCCGCGTTCGGCGGGGTGGCGCGTCCTGCGCTGTCGGAGGTGTGGACGGTTCCGGTCCATCTGGCCTCTGGGATCGCCCTGTTGGCCGCGGTGCGGGCTGGGCGGCTGCCGGCGGCGGTGCGGCACGGCTTCGCCTGGGCCTCGGGCACCGTACAGGCACTGGCCCTGCTGTGGACGCTGCCCGTCGTCAGTCTGGCGCTGCTGGCGCCGGTCGAATGGGCGGAGCGCGTGTGGAGCGGCACACCCTCGGATGCCCGCGCGGCGGTGACGCTCGACGCGCCGTGGCCGCAGCACGCGCAGACGGTTCCCGTCGTCCTGGCGGTCGTCGCGGCCGTGCTCGCCCTGACGGTCCGGGCCGGGGTCTGGCGCCCTCGGGCGCTGCGCGGTGCGCTGGGCCTGACGTGGGCGGGGGTGCTGGTGCTTCCGGCGGTGTTCGAACTCCCGTACTGGACAAGCCTGGTGACTCATGGGGCCTTGACGGCCGGGGCGCTCGCGGCGGCGGTGTACGCACGCCGAGGCGCGGCCGTGCCGGACGGAACGCCGGCCCGTCCGTTCACGTCCAGTCAGCTCACCGCCCTTGTCCTCGCCCTGACCACCTCTCTCAGCCTCGCCTTCCTCTCCCTCGCCTCGCAGACCGCGACGCTCACCGTTCTCTGCGCCCTGACCGCGCTGTTCGCGGCGGCCTCGTGGCCCTCGCACCTCGCCCCGGTCACGGCCCCGTCCGCACTCGCCCACGCCGCCGCGCTCGCCTGCGCGACCGGCGCCGCCCTGGACTGGCAGCCGTCGCACACCGCGCTGCTGGTCCTGGCCGTCCCCGTGGCCGCGGCCCTGCTGGCCGCACGGCTGGGCAGCGCCCCGGCCACCGTGCCGGTCGAAGCGACCGGGGCCGCCACCGGGCTGCTCGCCGTAGGCCTCGCCCTCACCGACCCGCCGCTGCTGGCCCTGGTGCTGGCCCTCGGCGGAGTGATCGCCGCGGGTACGGCGATCCGCCCGGACCGCCGCCCCGTCGGCTACGCGGCCGCCGCCCTGTTCGTGCTGGCCACCTGGGTGCGCCTGGTGGCCTGGGAGGTCGAGACGCCCGAGGCATACACGCTCCCGGTCACCGTCCCGGCGCTGCTGCTCGGCCTCCTGCGCCGGCGCCGCGACCCGCGAGCGTCCTCCTGGACGGCGTACGGCCCCGGCCTCGCCGCCACCCTCCTGCCGAGCCTGGTCGCGGCCTGGGGCGACGCGCACTGGACGCGCCCCCTGCTGCTGGGCAGCGCCGCGCTGCTGGTCATCCTGCTGGGCGCCCGGCACCACCTCCAGGCCCCGCTCGTGCTCGGCGGCTCGGTGCTGACGCTGGACGCGCTGCACGAACTCGCGCCCTACCTCGTCCAGGTCACCGACGCACTCCCCCGCTGGGTGCCTCCCGCCCTCGCCGGACTGCTGCTGCTCGCACTCGGAGCGACGTACGAGCAGCGCATCCGGGACGTCCGGCGGGTGCGGGAGGTCCTGGGGAAGATGAACTAGTGGGCGGCTACGGCATCTTGTCCCCCAGCAGCGCCAGGTTCTCGATGGCGGCGAGGCCGTAGAGCGCGGTGTCGTTCGTGGACACCCAGGCGGCCTCGCTGCCCGGCACCAGGGTGGCCGGGCCGCTCAGCTTCTCGGTCTTCCAGGGCGCCGACTCCTTGTAGCCGTCGGAGTTGTAGAACTTGTCCCAGGCCCGCTTGGCGAGCTTCTCGTCCCCGGTCTGGACGGCGGCGTACGCGTCCAGGCGCGAGTGGCCCTGGAACAGCAGCAGGGAGCCGAAGTTGGAGCCGTAGCGCGCCGCCTGCTCGGCCTTGGTGGCGTTGAAGTAGCGGCAGTAGTCGAAGTACGCCTCGTTGAACTTCGGCATGTCGACGAGGTCGATGAGCTCCGCGCACAGCTCGTTGAGCCCGAAGACCGCGGACAGGTGGGAGACCCCGACCGCGGGCGCCGGGGCGACCGCGAACTTCCCGGTGTCCAGGTCGTACAGGCCGGTCCCCTGCACGAACCCGTTGGGCTGGGCGGCGATCGTCTCCATCGTCGACAGCACGCGCGCCTTGGCCTTCTCCCACTTGGGGCCCTTGCGCTCCCACTCCGTCAGCCAAGCCGACACCAGACCGCTCCAGTCCGTGCCGAAGCCGATGGACAGGGCGTGCCGGTCGGGCGTGTACGGCTCGGTGCGGATCTTGCGGATCGGGTCGAGGACGAGGAACGTCTCGTCGGAGTCGACGTTGGCGTGCATGAGGTCGCCGACCCGCTCGTCGGCCGTGAGGAAGTAGTAGTAGCGGCGATACGTCGTGTTGGCGATGCGCTGCTGCTTGGCGCTGTCCGCGTAGTGCTGCACACCGTGCCGGGTGCCGAGGCCGGCCCACTGGCCCAGGTGGTAGACGTCGACCTCGCCGGTGTGCCGGGTCATCGCCTCGGCGAAGCGGAAGATGTCCGCACGGCCGCTGCGCAGGTACGCGAACCACAGCCACAGGTCCGGCGACAGCTCCGAGTTGTCCCAGGCATAGCCGCCGACGTCGTAGCGCCACTGGTGCCGGACCGTGTCGTACGTGTGCATGATGTCGCCGTAGTCCCAGAAGCCGTACCACCGCCGCATCTCCACCTGGTCCTTGTAGTAGGTGAAGAGGAAGTCGAGGTGGTCCTCGATCTTGGCCTTGGCGGGCGTGGAGCGGTCCGGCTCGGCGTACAGACCCGGGCCGAAGACCCCGGCCTTGATGAGCTGCTTGGGCGGGGCGGCCAGCTGCGGCAGCACCCGTACGGCCTCGACCTGTTCGGCGAGCGTCTCGGCGCTCGGCGTCGACTCGTTGGCCCAGAAGAGGAGTTCGGAGGTGCGGGCGATGCCGTAGGGGGTGCCGAACTCGGGCTCGTAGTCCTCGTAGGTGATGTTGAGGCCTTCGAGCTGCTCGGCGAAGGTGTCCTGGCCCATGCCGTCGTGGTAGAAGCGCAGGTCCATGGGCTGCGCCTCGGGCGACCAGAGCCAGAGCGTGACCTCGGCCTCGTCGGTCTGGGCGTCGCGGATGTCGAGCTGGGCGGGGAACTTCTCCCAGAAGTCCCGCAGGCCGAAGGAGAATCCGCCGCTCGCCCCGCCGACGTACCCGAACCCGGAGGCGCGCTTGCCGCCGCCGGCGCCGATCCAGCCGTGGCCCTTCTTGGTGCGCTTGCGCAGGCCGAAGCCGTCGGCGGAGAGCTGGGAGAGGGTGTAGTCGCCCCACTCGGGGATGTACTGGAGCCGCGTGGTGACGCGCTGGTCCCAGGTGGCCGGGTCGGGCAGCTTCTGGCCCGCGTACTGGGCCGCCTGGACGGCGGCCCCCGGGTCGCGGCGCAGTCCGGTGATGCCCTTGACGGCCTCGCGCAGCAGACCGGTGCCGTCACCGCCGATGCGGATGTGGCGGTCGTACGACTGGTCGCGCATCGGCACGGTGAAGCGGACGCCGAGCCCGCGGATGAAGTCACCGCTGGCCTTGCCGGGTTCCTGCGTGCCGTCGAAGGTGACGGTGTGCACCATGCGGAAGGAGTCGGCGCCCGCGTAGAAGTACAGCCGGATGGAGAACGGCAGCCAGCTCCGGTTGCCCTTACGGTGCTTGCCGTCGATGCGGACGACCGCGCGGACCGGGCCGTCCTGCTCGACCTCGACATTCGAGATGGCACCCTCGAAACGCTCGGTCTTGACCGCGCCCTGGTCCTCGTCCTCGATCTCCGGCTGGCGGATGAGGACGAGCCGGCCGTTCTTGGCGATCTCGGTCGAGCCGCGGCTGACCGACTTGATCAGCGTGGCGCCGGACTTGCCGATCTTCGCGGTGATCACGCCGGTCGAGACGTCGATGGTGCCGCCGCTCTTGTCGACGGTCACCTTCTTGGCGGGGGCGGCGGTCTCGCCCGCGGTCAGGGTGAGCTTGCCGGTGCCCGAACTCACGGCGTGTGCGGTCCACTTGAGCGAGCCGTCCGGCCAGTAGGCGATCGGCCAGGACTGCACGGGCACGGCCTTGCCGTCCGCGTCGGTGACCGCGAAGCTCTGGTCCTCCTGGTAGGTGCCCCTCGGCCAGGGGACGCCGAGGGTGGAGCCGGGGGCGGCGCCCAGGCCGCCGTCCTCCAGCCAGTCCAGGGTCACCGGATCGGCGTCGGCGTCGGCGGCTCTCGGCGCCGCCTGTACGTCCTTGGCTCCTAGGGCCCAGCTGAACTGGGCGGCGGCTCCGGCGACCGCGGCTGCCTTGAGGAGGGACCTGCGGGGAATGGGGGACATGGCCTTTCCTTTCCGTGCGGGGTGCAGGGGGGATGGTCAGGGGCATGACAGTGCGAGGTACGACGCCCGGAGGCGCCGACCTGATGTGAGGGCACCGCCCGTCAGCGGTGCCGGTAGCGCTCCTCAACGGCGACGGCCGCCGCCGCGACGGCCCCCAGGACGGGGACCGCCAGCGGTGCGACGAACCATGCGGACACGGCCACCACGGCCAGTCCGCCGACGATCAGGAAAGAGCCGGCGGGGTCGAGCACGGTCCGCCGGCCCGCCTCGGCGAGCAGGGCGCGCCAGGTGGCGCCCGGCGTCCAGACGGCCGCCGCCCGCAGCCCGGCGACGGCCAGCCCGATGAGCGCGAACACGCCGACGGCCCCGACCAGCGGCCCGCCGGGAATCCCGGCCCGCACAGCCTGGACGTCCACCCAGACCGCGGCCGCGGCCGCCCAGCCGGCGAGCCCGGCGAGCCATCCACCGCGCACCGCCACCCGGAAGTCGGCGACGAACTCCCGCAAGCCGCCCACCTCATGGCCGGTACGGCGGCGCAGGTGCCGCGCCCCGGCGGCGAAGGCGGCCGGGTAGGTGACCACGCCCAGCGAGGCCACCGCGATCCACACCCCGGTCAGCAGACACTCGGCGAACACGGCGAACCGCTCGCCGAAGACGGACTCCTTGCGCGGGGCGCGGGCCTTGACGCGTGCCTCAGCCATGCCGGATCAGCCCTTCAGTCCGGACGTCGCCATACCGTCGATCAGATAGCGCTGGAAGGCGAGGAAGAAGGCGAGCACCGGCAGCAGGGCGACCAGTGACATCGCGATCATGCCGCCGTAGTTGGCCACGCCCTCCTGGTCCACGAACATCTTCAGACCGAGGGAGACCGTGTACTTGTCGGGCTCGTTGAGGTAGATCAGCGGGCCCATGAAGTCGTTCCAGGAGTTGATGAAGGTGAAGATCGCGCTGGTGATCAGGGCCGGCCGGCACAGCGGGAGCACGATCGACCAGTAGATGCGGAAGTGTCCGCAGCCGTCGAGACGGGCCGCCTCGTCGAGTTCCTTGGGCAGGTTGCGCATGAACTGCACCATCAGGAAGACGAAGAACGCCTCCGTGGCCAGGTACTTGCCCAGCAGGAGCGGGGTGTACGAGTTGATCATGTCCATGTTGCGGAACAGCACATACTGCGGGATCAGCAGCACGTGGTACGGCAACAGCAGCGTGCCGATCATCAGCGTGAAGAGCAGATTGCGACCGGCGAACCTGATCTTCGCGAAGGCGTACGCGGTCAGCGAGCAGGACACCAGGATCCCGACCACCGAACCGAGCGCGAGCGTGAGCGAGTTGACGAAGAACGTGGAGATCGAGATGTCCGCGATGCCGTCGGCGAGCCCGGTGTAGTTCGAGACGATGGGATCGCCCGGGAAGAGGTCCAGGCTCCCGATGATCTCCTCGCTCTTCTTGAAGGAGCCGCCGATGACCCAGATCACCGGATAGAGGATCACCGCGAGGATCGCGAAGGACCCGAGGTGCCACGCGAGGGAACCGGGCAGCCTGCGGCGGAAGTTGCCGCCCTTCGTGGACCGGGCCGGCGTGATGTCGGTGGCCTGCGCGCTCATCGGGCGCCCTCCTCGTAGTGCACCCAGCGCTTCTGGGACCAGAACAGCACCGCCGTCACCAGGGCGACCGCGACGAGCAGCATCCAGGCCATGGCGGAGGCCAGGCCCATCCGGCTGTTCTCGAAGCCCTGGACGTAGAGGTAGCAGGTATAGACCATCGAACCGTCCGCCGGACCGCAGGCGTTGCCGCCCGCGCCGCCGCCGACGATGTACGCCGAGCTGAAGATCTGGAAGGAGTGGATCGTCTCCAGCAGGACGTTGAAGAAGAGGACCGGGGAGATCATCGGCAGGGTGATGTTCCAGAACCGCCGCATCGGGCCGGCCCCGTCGACCTCGGCCGCCTCGTACAGCTCGCGCGGGACCTGCTTGAGGCCGGCCAGGAAGATGACCATGGGGGCACCGAACTGCCAGACGGTGAGCGCCACCAGGCTGTAGATGATCATTTCCGGGTCGCCGGTCCAGCCGCCGACATCGATCCCGAAGATCTTCTGCGTACGGTCGACGATCGCGTCGTCCGCGAAGATCGCCTTCCAGACGATCGCCACGGAGACGCTCGCCCCGATCAGCGACGGCGCGTAGAAAGCGGCCCGGTAGAAGGCCTGTCCGCGCCGCTTCTGGGCGAGCAGCAGCGCCACCCCGAGTGCCAGGAGCAGCTTGAGCGGCGTACCGACGACGACGTACCACATCGTCACCTTCACCGAGTGGCGCCAGCGCGGGTCGCCGAACATCTCGGAGAAGTTGTCGAGGCCGATCCACTTGGGTGTGTCGAACAGGTTGTAGTCGGTGAACGCGAAGTAGAGCGAGGCGATCATCGGGCCTGCCGTGAGCAGCAGGAACCCGGCGATCCAGGGGGACATGAAGAGATAGCCGGCCAGGGTCTCCCGGCGGCCCCGCCGCTTGAGGGCGGCGGGGCGCGAGGAGTTCACCGGACCGTGCCGCGGCTCGGAGTCCTTGGACAGGTCCTCCATCGCAGGGGCGTGTGTCACGGTGGTTCCCATCAGCCGACGAGAGCCGTCTTCGACTCGGTGAAGAACTGCTTGACGGCGTCGTCCACCGAGCGCGTGCCCAGAGCGAGTTCCTCGGCGATGCGCAGGAAGGCGGCCTCGCAGATGTCGGCGCCGTTGGGGTGCGGGGTGATGGGCTCCAGGACACCCGCGTCGACGAGGGACGTCTCATAGGCGGCGATGGACTTGTTGACCTCGTCGGTCGGTTGGAACGCGTCGAACTGGGCCTGCGTCGCGGGCACACCGCGGTCATAGCCCATGATCTTGGCGACCTCGGGATCGTGCACCATGAAGTCGATGAACTGGGCCACCTCCTTGGGGTGCTGCGTGCGCTTGGAGGCGCTGAGCATCAGGGAGCCGAGGTACTGGCCGGTCTTCTTGCCGTCCGTGGTCGGGATGGGGGCCAGGCTGTACTCGCTCTTTCCCTCCGCGGAGTAGCGGACACTGAAGTTGTCCCACGTGAACTCACCGCCGGCGAGTTCCGCGGTGACCGCCGACTTGGGCTTGACCTGGGCGACCTTCTTGGGGTCGGCGTAGACGCCGTCCTGGACGCCCTTCTTCGCCTTCGTCCACCAGTCCGTCAGATCGGCCTCGGCGAAACCGAGCCCGTCCTCGGTGAAGAACGCCTTGCCGTTCTGGCGCAGGTAGAGGTCGTACAAGTACATGACCCCGTACATGCCGCTGTCGCCGGCGCGACCCGTCTTGTCGCGGATCTTCTTCATCGCCGCGTCGAAGTCGTCCCAGGTCCAGCCCTGCTCCGGCTTCACACCCGCCCTGGTGTAGACGGGCGTGTCGATGACCAGGGCCATCGAGTTGGAGCCGACCGGAACTCCGAGGAGTTTGCCGTCGACCTCGCCGAACTTCTCCAGGCCGGCCCGGAAGCCGTCCGTGGAGAGGTTGCCCGCCTTGACCTGCTCGCTCAGGTCGAGCAGCACATTCTTGGCGTCGTATTTCCGCAGAAATCCAATGGCATTCTGGAAGACGTCCGGCGGATTGCCGCCGGAAGCCTGGGTGTTGAACTTCTTCCAGAAGTCGGTGTACGGCTGGAAGTCCGTTTTCACCTTGATCTTCGGGTACTTCTTCTCGAAGAGCGCGATGGTCTTGTTGATGCGCTGGGCGCGGTCCTCGGCACCCCACCACGCGTAACGGATCGTCACCGTCCCGTCCGCGGAGCTACCGCTGTCTCCCCCACACCCCGTGGTCGCGGCCAGGCCCAGTGTGGCCGCCGTCGCTCCCGCGGCCTTCAGGATCGTACGCCTCTCAACATTCCTGCTGGTTCCCACAGTCGGACCCTCCCCGCAGCGTCGTTGCCGCCTGCATGAATCGTTTCAAGTAAGCGCTTGCTGGCACAAGTTACGGAGGGCCTCGTGGTGCGTCAATGATTCGGACAGGAATTTCTTGGGGGCCCGCTCGGTGAGCTGACGGTACGTCGGGGCCGAGTCCCGGTCCCGGGGAGGTGACATCGCAGGTGAGGAACCCGCGGTCGGCAGGCCGAACACAACCTCGGCCTCGACGCCCGGAGGCCGCCCGGCGGAAATTCGCCTCAGGGCGGGGCGCGCGCCCCACGGCGGCCGGCAGCGCGCACACGACGGCGGCCCGTCTGCTCTCTCGCAGACGGGCCGCCGTGTCCGGGTGGGCGATACTGGGTTCGAACCAGTGACCTCTTCGGTGTGAACGAAGCGCTCTCCCACTGAGCTAATCGCCCGGACGCAGGGAGAACATTACCCCATGTCAGGGGGTGCGGGTCACCGGCGCCGGCCGGCCCTCGCACCCCCGTCGCGGCTCACTGGTCCTTGATCTTCCAGGGCATCGCGAGGCCGAACTTCCACAGGTAGATGCCGACGAGGACGCCGATGATCACGAGGCCGATCGACGTCAGGATGATGTTGCGCCGCCGGACCTTGGGGTCGAGGGCACGCTGTGCCGCCTCGGTGACCTTGCGTTTGGTCCAGCGGAGCACCAGCTGGGCCCAGACGAACTCGGTCGCCCAGATCGCCATGCCGCCGAAGATCACGACCCAGCCCGGTCCGGGCAGCGGCAGCATCACGATGCCGACGCCCACGACCGCGAGCCCGATGATGAAGACACAGACCTGCCAGCTCAGGTGGAGCATGCGGCGCGCCTGGATGAATTTGGGAGCTCTGGAGCCGAGTCCCCGCTCGCCCCGCACCCCGTCGGTCTGCGTCTTTTCCGCTGCCACGGCAACCTCGCCCGGCTCGTCACTCCCCGTGTTCATACGGCCAAACCCTACCGGACGGAAACCAGTCACCGGAATGGTCGTACCGTGCGAACACGCTCTCGGCCGGAAGAGTTACATAAAGGCACGCAAAACACTCAGAGGGGTTTACAACGGCACCGTAGGTGGCATGTCGATTTCGCCGACGTGCGAATCCCCGAGCGCACACTGAGCGAAAGGCCCTGGCGCTTATGAACACCACGGTCAGCTGCGAGCTGCACCTGCGCCTCGTTGTGTCGAGCGAGTCATCCCTGCCTGTCCCCGCAGGCCTGCGGTACGACACGGCCGACCCCTACGCCGTGCACGCCACCTTCCACACCGGAGCCGAGGAGACCGTCGAGTGGGTGTTCGCCCGAGACCTGCTCGCGGAGGGCCTCCACCGGCCCACGGGCACCGGCGACGTCCGCGTCTGGCCGTCGCGCAGTCACGGTCAGGGCGTCGTCTGCATCGCCCTGAGCTCGCCGGAGGGCGAGGCCCTGCTGGAGGCCCCTGCGCGGGCCCTGGAGTCCTTCCTGAAGCGCACGGATGCGGCTGTGCCTCCCGGCACGGAGCACCGGCACTTCGATCTCGATCAGGAGCTCTCGCACATCCTGGCGGAAAGCTAGGGGCGAGGCTGCACAGAGCCGCCCGGCGCCGTCCACTCGGGGAGACGGCTCGGGCCCAGACAACCGAATAGGGCAGGCACCGGCGCCGTCCCCTCATGGGGGCGGCGCCGGTGTGCGTCGTCCCGCCGCCGACCTCAGGGTGCGCGGACGCACTACCATCGGCCAGCATCGGCGGGCGTCCGCCCGACCCCCAGGCCAGGGAGCGAAACGTGCTGATCACCCACGACACCCGGTGCGCCCTCGACACCGTGGTGGATCTGGTGAACACCGCGCCGGAGGACGACACGGCTCAGGACGCGCTGCCGGATGTCACAGCACTGGAGGATTTCGTACGAAACCACGAAATCAGCGAGGTCGGAGTGCTCTCCGAGTTCGACCTCTCGGCGGTGCGCAAGATCCGCGGACGGTTCGCCTCGGTGTTCGCCGCCCCGGACGCCCGGGCCGCCGCCGGGCTGATCAACGAGCTGATCGCCGCCGCGGGCACCACACCCCGGCTCACGGACCACGACGGCTACGACTGGCACGTGCACTACTTCGCGCCCGGCGCCTCCGTCGCCGATCATCTGGCCGCCGACTGCGGGATGGCACTGGCGTTCTTCGTGGTCGCCGGCGAGCAGGAGCGGCTGCGTCGCTGCGAGGCGCCCGACTGCCGGCGCGCCTTCGTGGACCTCTCCCGCAACCGCTCGCGGCGGTACTGCGACAGCCGGACCTGCGGCAACCGGTTGCACGTGGCCGCCTACCGGGCGCGGCGCAAGGAGGCGGCGGGCTGAGGCCCGGACGAGAGGGCCCGACGACGAGATCCGGACCGGACACGATGCCTTCGTGGGCCCCGGCGGGTGACGCCGGGGACCACGGGTATGGCTCACAGCAACAGCAGGTCGTGCAGCGCAGCCGTGAGCAGCAGACACCCGATCACCGCAAGGAAGATCATCAGCGGTGGCTGGGAAAGGGCGAAGAGGCATCCGCGCGGCTCGTCCTGCGGCGGCGCGGCGTCGCTCTGTGTCGTGTCCAGCATCTCGCGGCGATGATGACGCAGTCGGGACGCATGACGCGATCAACACGCCCGCAGTGAGCGGGAGTTCGCCGGATTCCGTGATCTACGGTTCGGGTCGTGATCACTTCCGCACGCACAGGGACCCGCTGTGTCGTTTCAGTGCGCGTGCGGACGTCATATGCCGGCCCGCCGCAGGCCTCATATGCCGTGCTTCTTGAGGATGGCCTCGATGTCGCTGAAGTCGTCCGTCGCGGTCTCGGTACGGGGCCGGCTCGCGGGCTTGGCCGTCGGGCGGGTGCCCGGGCTCAGGGAGGGCGCCGAGGCCGCCGGAGCGACCGCCTCGCGCTGGGCGGCACCCTTGGCCGCCGCCTTGCGCTCCTTGCGGGTGCCGCCTCGACGGCGCTCCACCGCACGCGTGCTCGCGAACAACAGCCAGGAGAGGCCGAGCACCACGAAGCCCGCCCAGGCCGTCGGGCTGAACGCGGTGTCCGCCAGCCACTCGACGACGCCGGTCATGACCAGGCCGAGAGGCACGAGGGAGTACGCGGCGATACGGACGGCGGAGAGGAAACGCTTGCGGTACGCCGTGACCGCCGCGATGCCCAGGCCGGCCGCGGCGACGGCGGAACAGACGGTCTCGGCAATCATCCGGTCCTCCAGGGCAGGGCTCGGTCGGGCAAGGGCACTTCGTCCCTTCCATCCTGCACCCGCGGCACCCCGCCGGGCCATCCTCCGACGGGACATCAGGGACATCTCCGGGTCGACTCCTCCGCAGGTGCCGGTCGAAGTGGTACCCCTGCGGGTGATGGTCGGTCGGTCGTCACCGCGGGGGGCGGTCGGTTGGTCGTCACCGCGGGGGGGCAGTCCTCACCGCCGTGGCGGTCGTTGGATACCACGGCGGCAGTCAGTCCTCACCGCCGTGACAGCCGGTGGACCCCGCGGGCGCCAGCCGGTCTCACCCCCGCAGCAGCCAGTGGACCCCTCCGACGGCAGCCGGGCCTCACCCCCGCGACAAGTCAGTCGACCCCGCGGACGGCAGCCGGGCCTCACCCCCGCGACAGTCAGTCGACCCCGCGGACGGCAGCCGGGCCTCACCGCCGCGGCAGTCGGTCGGCACCACCGTGGTCGTCGGTCGGCATCGTGGGTGCCGGGCGAGGTCGCCGTCGCAGGTGGCGGCTGGGCCGGGGGGGGGAGAGGTCCGGTTGGGTCGTCCGGGTCGGGGCTGGGAGACTGAGGGCATGAGCGACTCCTTCCCCGCGCGTTCCGCGGCTCCCGTTCTCGACGTCTGGTGCGACCTTCAGTGCCCGGACTGCCGCAGCGCCCTGGACGACCTCCGTGCCCTCCGCGCCCGCTACGGCGACCGGCTGGAACTGCGGTTGCGGCACTTCCCGCTGGAGAAGCACAAGCACGCCTTCGCCGCCGCGCAGGCCGCCGAGGAGGCCGTGGAGCAGGGCCAGGGCTGGCCGTTCGTCGAGGCGGTGCTGGGCCGGGTCGAGGAGCTGGACCGTACGGGAGAACCCTTCCTGGTCGAGGTCGCCCGGGAACTCGGGATGGACGCCGAGGAGTTCGACACGGCGCTCATCGACGTCCGGCACATCCTGATCGTGGACGCCGACCAGGCCGAGGGCAAGGCGATCGGCGTGACCGGCACCCCCACCTATGTCATCGACGGCGAGCGCCTCGACGGCGGCAAGAGCCAGGAAGGGCTGCGCGAGCGCATCGAGGAGATCGCGGACCGGCTGCTGGCCGGGCAGGACGCCTGAGCCGCCGGGCCTACAACCGGGCCTACAACAACGGCTTGTAGAAGGCGTACTGCGTCGTCTCGTACCCGAGCGACTGGTAGAGCCGCTCGGCCGGGGTGTTGCCCGCGAACACGTTGAGGCCCAGGATCCGTCTGCCCTCGGCGATCGCCTGGGCCTCCGCCAGTAGCATGAGCGTACGGCCGTGTCCCCGGCCGCGATGGGCCTCGTCGGCCTCGACGTCGAAGACGAAGGCCTTGTCGGCGCGCAGGGCGAGCCAGAGGACGCCCACGCGGGTGCCCTCGTGCTCCAGGATGCTGAACAGCATGTGCTCGGTGGCCAGGCCCTGGAGCACTTCGTGGTCGCGCCGGGCCTTGGCGTACGCCTCGGCCTCCGGTACGCCCCGTTCGATCCAGGTGCGCGCGTAGTCCTCCGACTCGTGCTCCTGCCACGCCTCGAACTCCGCCTCGGTCATGGGGCGTGCCCGGCTGCCGGCGGGCAGTTCGGGCGGGGCGTCGGCGAGCCGCTTCGCCATGCCGCGGTTGCGCAGGACGTATCCGAGCGCCTTGACGAGGCGCAGTGCCGCCTCGGCGTCCGCGGGCATACTGATCTCGATCTGCCGGCAGCCCCAGCCGCGCGCCACCTCCTCCGCGGCGAGCATGGCCACCGTGCCCCGGCCGCGCCGGCGGTCGGGCTCCTCGATGTGCACCTTGTGGACGCGGGCCACCGAGTCGCCGAAGGACGGGGACGTGCCCAGGTGTATCGCGCCGACGGGACGGCTGTTCACACACACCTGGTAGTGGCGTGAACGCGTCCCGTCGGCGTTGCGCTGAAGCGGCTCGCTCGGCCGCAGGGTCGTGGTCATCAGGGGAGTTCTACCCCTCGCCGGGCCGTCGGTCAGCCGAATATCCGCAGGACTTACGGATCGAGGTCGTCGCCCGACCGCTCGTCGAAGATTCGCATGGCCTTGGCGGTCACCGGGCCCGGTGCGCCCGGCAGTTCGCGGTCGTCGACGCGGTGCACGGCCTGGACGTCCCGCAGGGTGGAGGTCAGGAAGACCTCGTCGGCCCGCTCGAGGACGTCCAACGGCAGGTCCGTCTCCTTGGCGCCCGTCCACTCGACGGCCAGGGCGCGGGTGATGCCGGCGAGGCAGCCGGAGGCGAGCGGCGGGGTGTGGATCTCGCCGTCGAGGACGACGAAGACGTTCGACCCGGTGCCCTCGCAGAGCTGTCCGACCGTGTTGCCGAACAGCGCTTCGGAAGCCCCCTGTTCACGGGCGCGGGCGAGGGCGACGACGTTCTCGGCGTACGAGGTCGTCTTGAGGCCGGTGAGCGCGCCGCGCTCGTTGCGGGTCCAGGGGACCGTGATCACGGCCGTGGTGTCGGGGCGGCGAGTGGTCTCGCCGAGCGCGACCACGAGGGTCGGGCCGTGTTCGCCGCGGTCGGAGCCGAGCGGGCCGTGGCCGCCGGTGTACGTGATGCGCAGCCGGCCGAGCGGCATCGGGTTGGCCTCGACGACGGCGGCGCAGGCGCGGCGGACCTCGTCGAGATCGGGGTCGGGCAGGCCGAGGCCGCGCGCGGAGCGGGTCAGCCGGTCGAGGTGCCGGGTGAGCGCGAACGGCCTGCCGTGCACCGCCTTCACCGTCTCGAAGATGCCGTCGCCCACGGTCAGCCCGTGGTCGAAGACGGAGACACGGGCGGACTCCATGTCCTGCAGCCCGCCGTCGAGCCAAAGCTTCACTGGTCTCTACCCCTCTCCACTCACCTCGTACAGACCCGACGCTACCGCGAGCAGCCGGGACGCCTTCAGCTCGGTCTCCGCCCACTCCGCCTCGGGGTCGGAGCCCCAGGTGATACCGGCGCCGGTACCGAAGCGCAGTACGCCCTCCGCACGGTCGACCCAGAAGGTCCGGATGCCCACGGCCAGCTCACCGACGCCCCGGTCGGCATCCACCCAGCCGATGCCGCCGCAGTACGGCCCTCTGGGCCCCCTCTCCAGCTCCTCGATGATCCGCAGCGCGCTCGACTTGGGCGCGCCGGTGACCGACCCGGGCGGGAAGGCGGCGGTGAGCAGCTCGGGCCATCCGGCGTCCTCGCGCAGCTCGCCGCGGACGGTCGACACGAGGTGGACCAGACCGGGGTGCTTCTCGACGGCGCACAGGTCGGGGACGGTCACGCTGCCGGTGGCGCAGACGCGCCCGATGTCGTTGCGGACGAGGTCCACGATCATCACGTTCTCGGCGTAGTCCTTCTCCAGGAGGTCCGCCTCGGTGTGTCCGGTGCCCTTGATCGGGCCGGACTCGACGACCCGTCCGTCGCGCCGCAGGAACAGCTCGGGCGAGGCGGTGGCGATCTCCACGCCGTGGCCGGGCAGGCGGATCGTTCCTGCGTACGGCGCCGGGTTGCCGCGCGCCAGCAGTGCCGTGAGGGCGTCCACGTCGGCGTCCGGCGCGAGGGGCGCGGACAGCACCCGGCAGAGATTGGCCTGGTAGACCTCGCCTGCGGCGATGTACTGACGGATGAGCCGAACCCCGGCCGTGTACGCGGCGCGATCGAGGGACGACGACCAGTCACCGGCGGCGGGCCCCCGCCACTCCCCCGGCACCGGGGCGGGCACCGGCTCCTCCCGTACGTCCTCGAAGCGGGCGCAGGTCAGGCGGCCCTCGAAATCCGCGCACACCGCCCAGAAACCGGTGGAGTCGAGTACCGCGGGATCGCTGGTGACGTCGAGGAGACCGGTGGCCACGCGGTCGCCGAACCGGGCGAGGGGAGGGAGGTCGAGCACGCTGTCGAGTCTAGGGGCGGGTGTCCGGCACGTGACCTGGCCGTGTCCCTCCCAAAGCCCCGGGCACGTCCCTGAGCAGGCGCAGCGCAGCACGCTGCGCAAACGCGTTTTTGTACTGGCCCCGGAATCCGCTAGAGTTCAGACGTCGCCGGGACGCGGAGCGTACCGAAACGACAGGCGGACGTAGCTCAGTTGGTAGAGCGCAACCTTGCCAAGGTTGAGGTCGCGAGTTCGAACCTCGTCGTCCGCTCGAAGGAACAGGGGTCTTCCCGGCCCCCTACACTCCTGGTGGAGTGGCCGAGAGGCGAGGCAACGGCCTGCAAAGCCGTCTACACGGGTTCAAATCCCGTCTCCACCTCCAAGGACGATTAGCTCAGCGGGAGAGCGCTTCCCTGACACGGAAGAGGTCACTGGTTCAATCCCAGTATCGTCCACTGGATCTTCCAGCACGTACGGCGAGATCCGACCCGCGCGATTAGCTCAGCGGGAGAGCGCTTCCCTGACACGGAAGAGGTCACTGGTTCAATCCCAGTATCGCGCACGCAAAGCCCATGATCCGCTCCTCGGAGTGCACATCGTGATCGTGGTCCCGAGGACGATTAGCTCAGCGGGAGAGCGCTTCCCTGACACGGAAGAGGTCACTGGTTCAATCCCAGTATCGTCCACACACCGAAGCCCCCGGCCCAGCGGCCGGGGGCTTCTCCGTGTACCGGGCAGCTCTCAGCTGTCAGCTGGAGAACAGCATGCGCCCGAAGCCCTTGTTGCGGTGGTGACCCTGGTGGCCGTAGTGGCCGCCCTGCGGGGCGCCCCACGCGGGAGCGGCGTGCGCGCCGGGAGCGGCCGGGTACTGCGGGGCGGCCGGGGGCGGCGGGACCGCCGGCTGGGACCACTGGGACTCCAGGCGGGTCAGCGACTCCAGCTCGCCGTAGTCGAGAAATATGCCGCGACAGCCACTGCACTGCTCGATCTGGACGCCGTTGCGGTTGTACGTGTGCATCGGCGCATGGCACTTCGGACACTGCATGGTCGGCTCAACTCCTCGCCGGTCGGTCCTGCTTAGTGTTTCGCCAGGACAGACTCTGTCCGGCTGCGGTCGGTTGCACCCTACTTGGGGAAACCTGACGCCGATTCCGGCGGGGCGGAACCCATCCGGTCACAGGCGTCGACCAGTGCCACCTCCACCTCGTCCAGGGGACGGTCCGCCGCGACGGCCTTGGCGATCGACCGGGCGGCGGTCTGCACGGTGAGGGCGCGGGCCGGGACGTCCAGTGCGGGCCAGGGGGCACCGACCGCGGGGACGGCCGGGCCGCCCGCCGTGCGGTAGGCGGTCAGGAAGCGGGTCCACTCGTCCGGCGGGAGCAGTCCGCAGGCGTACCAGGCCGCGGGGCGCGCGAGGTCCCAGGCCGGGACGCCGACGCCGAGGTCGTCGACGTCGATGAGCAGCCACGGGCCGTCGGGGGCGGGGTGGCGGACCAGTTGGCCGAGGTGGAGATCGCCGTGGCAGAGCGTGGCGGTGTCCGGCATGGGCGTCTCGGCGCGGGCCCAGGCGGGGAGCGTGGACCAGGCGTGCAGGACGGGGGTGGTGGCGGGATGCTGGGCGGCTGTCGTGCGGAGGCGGGTGACCGCGAGGGCGGCTTTGGCGGGGCCGCGCATGGGGGGCAGGGGGGTGTCGGCTGACGGTGAGGCCAGGGCCGTGGTGGGCGTGCGGTGGAGGCGGGCGAGGAGGGTGGCGGCGTCCTCCCAGGGAGCCGTGTCGGGATCTTCCGGGTCCACGGGGGTGCCGTACGGCCAGAACGTCACGAGCCTGCCGTGCAGGTCGGCCGGGGTCGGACTGAGCGGGGGGAGGAGGATTCCGGGGAGGTGGGTGGCTGCAGTGAGGCGAGGGATCAGGTCGGTGCGGGTGGTGTCCGGGGCGTGAGCCTTGGCGACGGTGCCGGCGTGACGGACGACTGTGGCGTCGGGGCGGTCGGCGAGGGTGGCGGTTGCTCCGCAGGGGCAGGCGGATGCTGCCGAGTGGGCCTTGGCCCTGGCTCGGGTCGTGAGGTCGGACAGCAGGGCGTGGGTCACTGGGCTCCTGGCGCGCGCGGGCGGTTCGCTCGCGAGGGTACGCAAGGTTGTACGCGGTGCCGAGCGCGCCGCTGGCTGTCCGGTCACCCGGCGTCGGTGCGGGCACCTGCAGGGGGCTCCGCCCCCGGACCTATGCCCACCACTCGGCTCGGTCGGTCGAGAGGCGACCGTCCTGGGGGCTCCGCCCCCAGACCCCCGGCCTATGCCCACCCACCACCCGTCTCGGTGGGTCGGCAGGTGGACGCACGCGCCTGCAGTCGCGTACGGCGGGAAGGGGACGTGTCGGGGGGTGTCCGCCCGCAGCGGTTGGCGCGTCAACGCCAGCACCTCAACAGCCGACCGATTCCGCGCCGTTCCGAGGACGGACACCCCCCGGCGCGGCCCCGACCCCCACCCAACGCAAGGCGCTACGCGCGCCCCCGGCATCCCGCCGGTTTCGGGCGCAAAGCAATGCCGGCGCAGCTCCCCAGCTGCGCCGGCATTTTTGCCGTCCGCCGCACCCCCGTCCCCACGGGGTTTCATGGCAGGATGTCCCCGCCCGGACCGCTCTTCCGGGCCTGGGGTCGCCGCTCAGCGCCCCAGCATCACTCCCACGGACGACGCTTGTGTGGCCACTGTCTCCCAGCCGTCGAAGACGAGGAGGAGCAGGGCCGCCAGGGGAAGGGCCATGAGTGTCGCCACCAAGGGGTGGCGACGGCCCGTGCGGCGGGGGCGGAGCGCGATGCGCTCCTGGGTGCGAACCAGTGTCCGCGGTGCCGTGTAGGCCATGGTCCCTCTCCTGACCGTTCTGTTGTGGTTGGCAGCGGCGGGTGTCTGACCTCGGGGGACGAGTGCTGCACCCGCCGCTTGACCTCAAATCTAGGCGTCCGGCGCTCGGCGCACGTCATGCCCTCGTACCGATTGCCGGGCCTCCCGGAGGATGAGCCGTGACCTGCGTTGTACTCCCGTGGGTGGAGACGGGGACCTAGGTCTCGGGGTCTTCCCGGAGGGGGCGCCCGCTGTGCCCCGCTTTCTCCGAGCTGTCCTCTCGCGGAATCGGCTGCTCGACCAGCGCCAGGACCCGGTTCGCCATGAAACGGGCCGTACGGACGACGGAGCCGTTGCGGGTGACTTCGCTCACTTCAACGACACCTCGGCGCACCGCTGTCTCCACCCGGCGGCCCGCCCTGCTCGCCACCACCTCGTACGTACGCGTCGTGTCCCCGGCGTCCACGACTATCTCCACGCGATCACCCTTCACGGGTTCAATCCCCCTTCTGCGACGGGTGGTTGGGGTCACAGACCCTCCCAAGTCGCCCTGCCCGCGAGCTCCCTGACCACTCTTCAATTCTCCCACCCGGCACTGACAATCCATCGGGCCGAGAGGGCGCGGCCTCTGCGCGCGGCGGGCCGTGGAAACGTAAGCTGTGGCACGTCACACGGACCGGGCAGCGGGGATGAACATGGCGATGATGCGCCTGAGGCGCGAGGACCCGCGCGTCGTCGGCTCGTTCAGGCTTCACAGACGGCTCGGCGCGGGCGGGATGGGCGTTGTCTATCTGGGCTCCGACCGCAAGGGCCAGCGGGTCGCGCTCAAGGTGATCCGGCCTGATCTGGCGGAGGACCAGGAGTTCCGCTCGCGGTTCGCGCGTGAGGTGTCGGCGGCGCGGCGCATTCGCGGCGGGTGCACGGCACGGCTCGTCGCCGCCGATCTGGACGCCGACCGGCCGTGGTTCGCCACGCAGTACGTGCCCGGGCCCTCCCTGCACGACAAGGTCGCCGACGAGGGGCCGATGGGCGCCGCCGACGTGGCCACCGTCGGGGCCGCCCTGTCGGAGGGGCTGGTGGCGGTGCACGAGGCCGGGGTGGTGCACCGGGACCTCAAGCCGTCCAACATCCTCCTGTCCCCCAAGGGCCCTCGCATCATCGACTTCGGCATCGCCTGGGCGACGGGCGCCTCGACGCTCACCCATGTCGGCACGGCCGTCGGCTCCCCCGGCTTCCTGGCGCCCGAGCAGGTGCGCGGCGCCGCGGTGACACCCGCCACGGACGTGTTCTCCCTCGGCGCGACCCTGGCGTACGCGTCGATGGGCGACTCGCCCTTCGGGCACGGCAGTTCCGAGGTGATGCTGTACCGCGTCGTACATGAGGAGGCGCAGCTGCACGGCGTACCGGACGCGCTGGCTCCGCTGGTGCGGGCGTGCCTCGCGAAGGATCCTGAGGAGCGGCCCAGCACGCTTCAGCTGTCGCTGCGGCTGAAGGAGATCGCCGCCCGGGAGTCGCAGGGGCTGGCGGACGTACGGCCGCCCGCGCCGCGCGCCGGTGAGGCGGACCGGCCCACCGGGCGGCTCGCCGACACCTACCCGGAGCGGGCGCCGCAGCGGCGTCCGCAGGGACAGCAGGGCACCCCGGGCGCGCAGGGGACTCCCCCGCCGCGGAGTGGTGCCGCCTCCCGCGGTCCCGCTCCGGTGCGGGGCGGGACTCCCTCACGGGGTGGCAGTGCCTCGCGGGGCGGCGGTTCGTCGTCGCGCTCGGGGGCGCCGCGGAGCACGACGCGTTCCGGCGGCGGGAGTCGTCCGGCGTCGCGCGGTGGTGCCGGCCGGCCGACGCAGAGAGGCACGGGCACGGGGCGGCGGCCCGCCAATCCGCGGCTGCTGCGTCAGCGGCTGTTCGTGTTCGTCGTGGTCACACTGCTCGTGGCGCTCGGCATCGCCGCGGCGCAGGGCTGTCAGGGGCCCTCGCGAGGGCTCGGCGGCGAGGGGAACGTCGTACGTGATCAGCAGGAGCAGCCGGTGCGGGACGGGCGGCCGGGCCACGAGCCGTTGGACGCGCCGCTGATGTCCGAGCGGTACGAGCCGACGCTCACGGCGTCCGACTAGGCGCTCCGCCGGGATCGGCGGGGCGGCTGCCTAGAGTGCGGGGCGGCCCGTCGCCACGGCGTAGAAGGCGACCGCGGCCGCCGCGCCCACGTTGAGGGAGTCGACTCCGTGGGCCATGGGGATGCGGACCCACTCGTCGGCGGCCACCAGGGCCTGGGTGGAGAGGCCGTCGCCCTCGGCGCCGAGCATCAGGGCCACCCGGTCCATCTTGTGCGGGGCGGCTTCGTCGAGGGTTCTGGCCTTGGGGTCCGGGGTGAGGGCGAGGAGGGTGAAGCCGGCCTCGCGGACCGACTCCAGGCCCTTGGGCCAGGTGTCGAGGCGGGCGTACGGCACGGAGAAGACCGCGCCCATGGAGACCTTCACGCTGCGGCGGTAGAGGGGGTCGGCGCAGTCCGGGGAGAGCAGGACCGCGTCCATGCCGAGGGCGGCGGCCGAGCGGAAGATCGCGCCGATGTTGGTGTGGTCGTTGACCGACTCCATGACGACGACCCGGCGGGCGGTCTGGAGGAGGTCGGCCGCCGTGGGCAGCGGCTTGCGCTGCATCGAGGCGAGCGCGCCGCGGTGCACGTGGTAGCCGGTGACCTGCTCGGCGATTTCCGGGCTGACCGCGTACACCGGGGCCGGGAGCTCGTCTATGACGTCCCGCATGACGTCGACCCACTTGGCGGACAGCAGCATCGAACGCATCTCGTATCCGGTGTCCTTGGCCCGTCTGATGACCTTCTCGCCCTCGGCGATGAAGAGGCCCTCGGCCGGCTCGCGCTTGCGGCGCAGCTCGACGTCGGTCAGGCCCGTGTAGTCGTGCAGGCGCGGGTCGTCGGGGTCCTCGACGGTGATGAGATCGGCCACAGGGTGATACTGCCTTGTCCTGGGTGCGGTGCCAACGGCTTGGGACGGGTTGTGTTACCCCGGGTTACGCGGAGGTCTGCGGTCCCACGCCCACCACTTCGCCGATGACGATGACCGCCGGGGGCCTGACCTCCTGCGTACGGACCGTCTCGGCGACCGTCGCGAGCGTCGCGTCGACCCGGCGTTGCGCGGCCGTCGTGCCCTCCTGGACGAGGGCGACCGGGGTGTCCGGGGACTTGCCGTGGGCGACCAGGGTCTCTGCGATCCTGCCGATCTTGTCGACGCCCATGAGGATCACGAGCGTGCCGGTCAGCTTGGCCAGCGACGCCCAGTCGACCAGGGAGCGCTCGTCGTCGGGGGCGACATGGCCGCTGACCACCGTGAACTCGTGCGCGACCCCGCGGTGGGTGACCGGGATGCCGGCCGCGCCCGGGACCGAGATCGAGCTCGAGATGCCCGGGACGACGGTGCAGGGGATGCCGGCCTCGGCGAGCGCCTGGAGCTCCTCCATGCCGCGGCCGAAGACGTACGGGTCGCCGCCCTTCAGCCGTACGACCGACTTGCCCTGCTTGGCGTGCTCGATCAGAGCGTTGTTGATGGCCTCCTGGGCCATGAAACGGCCGTACGGGATCTTCGCCGCGTCGATCACCTCGACGTGCGGGGGAAGTTCGGCCAGGAGGTCGCGCGGGCCGAGGCGGTCGGCGATCACCACGTCGGCCTCGGCGAGGAGGCGGCGGCCGCGAACCGTGATCAGGTCCGGGTCGCCGGGGCCGCCGCCGACGAGGGCGACGCCGGTCGTGCGCGTGCGGTGGTGGGGGGCGACCAGGGTGCCGTCGCGCAGGCCCTCGACGACCGCGTCGCGGATGGCGGCGGTGTGGCGGGGGTCGCGGCCGCGCGCGTCGGTGGTGAGGACGGCCACGGTGACGCCTTCGCTGGTGCCGGTGGCCGGGGTCCAGGCCGTTGCCGCGTCGGCGTCGTCGGAGCGGACGCACCAGACGCGGTGCGCCTCTGCTTCGGTGGAGGCTCGGGTGTTCGCTTCGGGGTCGCTGGTGGCGATCAGGGCGTACCAGGCGTTCGCGAGGTCGCCGTCGGCGTACGTGCGTCGCTCCCAGGTGATCTCGCCTGCGTCCGCCATCGCTTCGACCGAGGGGGTCGCTTCCGGGGATACGAGGAGGATGTCGGCCCCCGCCGCGATGAGTGCCGGGAGGCGGCGCTGGGCGACCTGGCCGCCGCCGAGGACGACGACCCTGCGGCCGGTGAGGCGGAGGCCTACGGGGTAGGCGGGGTGTTCGGCCATGAGGGTGCGGCTCCTCGGTGCGGTGCGGTGGCCCTGACGTGCGGATTTTACTGGGCAGAGGCGGGTGACGGCTCAGGTGGTCCGGTGGCTGAGCACGTCGTCGGCTGCGGGTGCGCGGTCCGTGGTCACCCGTTCCACCCTGCGGAGTGGCACGGGGACCGGTCGGCCTCGACCGAGACCCGCGGAACGACTGCCCACGGACCACAGACGCCTACTTCTCAGTTACCCCTGCGGAGTCGAACGTCGCCACCTCGTGCATCGCTCTCGCCGTGCTCTGGACCAGCGGGAGCGCCAAGAGCGCGCCCGTGCCCTCGCCCAGGCGGAGGTCCAGGTCGACCAGGGGGCGCAGGCCGAGTTTGTTCAGCGCGGCCACGTGGCCCGGCTCGGCGCTGCGGTGGCCGGCGATGCAGGCCGCGAGGACCTCGGGGGCGATCGCGCGGGCGACCAGGGCGGCGGCGCCGGCGCTGACGCCGTCCAGGATCACCGGCGTACGCAGGGAGGCGCCACCGAGGAGGAGACCGACGATGGCGGCGTGTTCGAAGCCGCCGATCGCGGCGAGGACGCCGATGGGGTCGGCCGGGTCCGGCTGGTGGAGTTCGATGGCGCGGCGGACGACCTCGGTCTTGCGGGCGAGGGTCTCGTCGTTGATGCCGGTGCCGCGGCCGGTCACGTCGGCCGGGTCGGTGTCCGTGAAGACCGAGATCAGGGCCGCCGAGGCGGTCGTGTTGGCGATGCCCATCTCGCCCGTGAGCAAGGCCTTGTTGCCGGCCGCCACCAAGTCGCGGGCAGTCTCGATGCCCACCTCGATGGCCTGCTTGGCCTCCTCGCGGGTCATCGCGGGGCCGGTGGTCATGTCGGAGGTGCCCGCGCGGACCTTCCGGGGAAGGAGCCCGGGAGTCGCGGGGAGCTCGGCCGCCACACCGACGTCGACGACGCAGACCTCGGCGCCCACCTGGGCCGCGAAGGCGTTGCAGACGGCGCCGCCGCCGAGGAAGTTGGCCACCATCTGGGCGGTGACCTCCTGCGGCCAGGGGGTGACCCCCTGCGCGTGGACGCCATGGTCGCCGGCGAAGATCGCGACGGCCGCGGGCTCCGGGATCGGGGGCGGGCACTGACGGGACAGCCCGGACAGCTGCGCGGAGATGATCTCCAGCATGCCGAGCGAGCCGGGCGGCTTCGTCATCCGCTTCTGCCGCTCCCACGCCTCGCCGAGCGCCTTGGCGTCCAGCGGGCGGATCTGCGCGACGGTCTCGCCGAGCAGGTCGTGCGGCTCCTCGCCGGGCAGCGCGCGACGGCCATACGTCTCCTCGTGGACCACCCACGACAGCGGGCGGCGCTTGGACCAGCCGGCCTGCATCAGCTCGGGCTCGTCCGGGAACTCGTCGACGTACCCCACGCAGAGGTACGCGATGACTTCGAGGTGATCGGGCAGGCCGAGGGCGCGGACCATCTCGCGCTCGTCGAAGAAGCTGACCCAGCCGACCCCGAGGCCCTCGGCGCGGGCGGCGAGCCAGAGGTTCTCGACCGCGAGCGCGGCGGAGTACGGGGCCATCTGCGGCTGGGTGTGCCGGCCGAGGGTGTGGCGGCCGCCGCGGGTCGGGTCGGCGGTGACGACGATGTTCACCGGGGTGTCGAGGATCGCCTCGATCTTCAGTTCCTTGAACTGTTTCGCCCGGCCCTTGGGGAGGGACTTCGCGTAGGCGTCCCGCTGGCGCATGGCCAGTTCGTGCATGCTGCTCCGGGTCTCCGCCGAGCGGATGACGACGAAGTCCCAGGGCTGCGAGTGGCCCACCGAGGGGGCGGTGTGGGCCGCCTCCAGGACGCGGAGCAGCACCTCGTGCGGGATCGGGTCGCTGCGGAAACCGTTACGGATGTCGCGGCGTTCACGCATGACCTTCAGGACGGCCTCGCGCTCGGCGTCGTTGTAGGCGGGCGCGGCCGGGCCGGTGGACTGTCGTACGTCTTCCACTGGCGCGGTGCTCATTTCTTCCTGGTCCTGCTGGTCCTGCTGGTCTTGTCGGTCTTCCTGGTCGGCGGCCCGGGTGTCCAGATCCTCCGCGTGCTGTACGAGTTCCGGGGCCCCCTCACGGGGGGCGGGGACCGCGGCGACAGGTTCCGTGGTCTGCGGGTTCTCGGGGGGGAGGGTCATGGCGTGCGGAGGGGTCGGCGCGAGGTGCGGAGTGGTCGGCACCGAGCCCTCGACCTGGACGAACCGGCCCAGGGGCTGGTCGGCGTGGTACTCCGGGGCAGTGCCGTCGGGGGCCGCGAACTGAGGCTGTTCCTCCGGGAGTTCGGCTGCCTGTGGCTGAGGGGCGGCGAGGGACGCGTCCGGGACGAGTTGCGGGCCCTGCGCGTCCGCAAGGGGCGCCTGGCTCTGCTCCGGCGCAGCCTGGTCGGCTGCCGCGTGCTGGGCAGACGGCTCGGGGGTCACGGCCGCGGGCACCTCTTCGGCGGGGGCCGTGGAGCCGTCCGCGGGCTGCGGGGCCTGCGCGGCGTCCGGGAAGGGTAGGGCTTCCGGGGCGGCCATCTGCGCGTGCTCGGTGACGGGCGCCGGGGCCGGGGCGGGCTGTACGGCGTCCTGGGCGGCGGCTTCGGGAAGCTGTGCCGGGTTCATCGAGGAGTCGGGGGTCGGGATCTGCGCTGCGTCCAGGGGAGCGTCGGCTCCAGTGGTCCCGGGCTCCGCGGTGGCGGGCTCCGCGGGGGCGGTCTCCGCGCCCGGCGCGACTTCGGAGGCGATGGCCTCGGAACCCGGCGGGATCTCAGGGGCAGGGATCTCGGACACCGCCGGGATCCCGGGGGCGGCGGCCTCGGGTACCTGTGCGGTCATGGACGCGGGGTCGACCTCGGCGAAGTGCGCTGCCTCCGGGCCCTCTACGGCGTCCGGAGCGGGGGCGGCTCCCAGGACCGGCTCAGCGGCGTCCGCGACGAGGTCGGCCGCCGGTACCTGTCCGGCGTCGGTGTCGGGTTCCTGGCCGGCGTCGACAGTGGCGTCGGTGCCCGGCTCGTGGAGGGCGTGGGCAGCGGGGTCGGTTGCCTCGGTCTGTCCGCCCGCTGCGGGAAGCGGTGCCGCCTGCTCGGTTTCCGCGGTGGCAGCGGCCTCGTCCTGTACGGCGGCCAGTGCCTGCCCCTCGTCCGAAGCAGGCGCGGTCACCGGAACCTGTACCGGATCCGGCGCCTGTACGGCGTCCGGAGCCTGTACGGCGTCCGGAGCGTGCGTCTCCGCGGAGACCTGCGGGACGTCACCGCCCGGCGCGGCCTCGCCACCGCCCGGCGCGATCGCGCCACCCTGAGGAGCCTCCGCGGCGTACCCGTCCTCTTGGACCTCCGCGGTCGGCGCGCCGGCTGCACCGGCGTCCTGGACCAGCGGTGCGAGCCCCTCGTCCTGGCTCTGGGGAGCCTGTGTGGTCACGTCTCCCTGAGCCTCGGGTGACTGCGCGAACTCACTGCCCTGGCCGTCCGGGACCTGAGCGAATCCGGCACCCTGACCCTCCGGACCCTGAGCGACCGCGCCGCTCTGGCCCTCCGGAGCCTGCACGAACCCACCGCTCTGACCGTCCGGGACCTGAGCGAATCCGACACCCTGCCCCTCAGAACCCTCAGAACCCTCAGAACCCTGAGCCACCGCGCCACTCTGGCCCTCCGGAGCCTGCACAAACCCACCGCTCTGACCGTCCGGGACCTGAGCGAATCCGACACCCTGCCCCTCAGAACCCTCAGAACCCTCAGAACC